>CAZIKJ010000211.1:0-3637 GCA_964539685.1 uncultured Pelistega sp. | reverse complement strand
AACTTACCCTTCACTGAACGGGCATAAATTTTGGCCGACATTTCACGCAGAATGCGCTCACTTTCTTCATCACTAGGACGGACAATATCTACAGGTTTCCAATCAGGTATTTTCTCTTCTTGATTACCTGTATTCTTATCTTCGCTATTCATACAATATTTCCTTATACACCATAAGAAGTGAAGCAAATCAACTTCTTTAAGAACAATGCCATCGCTTTAATTATACGCCTTATTACTTATGGTTATTAGCATATAAAAAATAAATGACCTTCTTCTTAAAAACTTGATGGAATACTCTTGGGGGGCTTGCCCCCCATCCTTACGGATGGGGGCATATAAACTCTCACGTAAACCCTAAAAAGGGTTTACGTAAAGTAAAGTCATATTACTGCTTATTGGACATGCCCCATACATAAGCCGCTAACATACGAATCTGATCCGCTGTTAAAAGTGTCTTCTGTGACGGCATTGTACCAGTACGACCTTCGAGAATAGTTTTCACGATGGTGTCTTTTGATGAGCTATTTAACCAAACATTATCAGTTAAGTTAGGCGCACCTAGCAAATGATTACCCTTGGCATCGGCACCGTGACAAGCAGCACATACTGTCGCAAACTTAGCTTGACCGATAGGTACCAATGTTGGATCACTACTTAAGCCTGATAATGAACGCACATAGTGAGCAATTGCATCGGCTTCAGCAGGTGTTACTGCAGCTGCTAAAGGCGCCATAATACCGTGACGACCTTCAGTAATGGTATGCGTAATCGCTTCAGGAGTACCGCCCCATAACCAATCATTATCTGACAAGTTAGGGAAGCCTGGAGAACCCTTAGCATCTGAACCGTGACACTGTGCACAGTAGTTCAAGAATAAGCGCTCACCTAATGCACGTGCATCAGTATTGCCTGCTAACGCTTCAAACGATAAGTTTTTAAACTTATCATATTCCGGTTGAATACGTGCTAATTGCGCTAAGCGATCAGCTTCTGCTTGACCACGTGAAGTAAAGCCTAGTGAACCTGGATTACTACCTAAGGCTGGGTACATAAACATAATAGCCAAACCAACAGCACATAAACCTAGGTAGAAAATAATCCACCAACGTGGTACTGGGTAGTTTAACTCTGTAACGCCATCCCATTCATGACCTGTATCAGTCACATCTTTATTTTCAAGCCATTGGCGCTGGCTCCACAATAACCATAGGCAGAAAATCACACCGCCTAATGAGATAATGGTGACCCAGTAACTCCAACCGCTACTAACGAAATCACTCATGATTAACCCCTTTCATCATTCTTACGTTCTATTTCCTCTTCGTCTGGCAAGGAGAACGGCAGGTTCGCCGCCTCCTCATTGTCTTTTACTCGGTACTTAGACCAAGCCCACCAAACGATACCAAAAAAAAATGCCATTCCAATTATGGTCATAAGACCATGTAGGATATCCATTTTAGTTCCCCTGAGTTGCTGCACCAGCTTTAATTTGTTGCTCATTTAGAGCGGCCACATAGCCAACGCCTAAGTTTTGCAAGTAAGCTACAACAGCATCTTCCTCATTTTTACCCTTGAGTTGCTCAGGTGCTTTAGCAATTTCTTCGTCGGTGTAAGGTACACCTAGAGCTTGTAAAGCTTTCATACGGTTTTGGATGTTTTCATTAGTAACGTCTTTATCTTGTAACCAATGATAAGCTGGCATATTAGATTGTGGAACGAATTGACGAGGGTCACGCAAGTGCATACGATGCCAATCGTCTGAGTAACGACCACCAACACGCGCTAAATCTGGACCCATGCGACGAGAACCCCATAAGAATGGGTGCTCGTACACGTGCTCAGCAGCCACGGAGTATGGACCATAGCGTTGTACATCTGACGCTAAGAAACGCACTTGTTGACTATGACAGTTATTACAACCTTCCTTGATATACACATCACGACCAACTAACTGCAATGGTGTTAATGGTTTAACACCAGGTGCAGGCTCAGTCGTTGAGTGTTGGAAGAATAAAGGTACGATCTGTACCAAGCCAGCAACTGCAACCACCAAGATACTCAAGATGATCAAGATGCCAACGTTTTTCTCAATCGTTGCGTGAGAGAAAAATTTTTCTTTATGATTAGCCATTTTAGAATTTCTCCTCTTTATACAGCTGCTGCAGGAGCAGGTTGAATCTCACGCTCTTGTGGCGCTGGAACGGTTGGATTAACCACTTTATGGCCTTTGATTGTCATCAATACGTTGACAAACATAATCACAACACCCGTTAAGAACATCGTTCCACCAAGTAAGCGAATCATTAATAAAGGTTTCTTCGCTTCAAGTGCTTGAACGAATGAGTATGTCATCGTACCGTCGACTTCAACTGCACGCCACATCAAACCTTCCATTACACCAGCTACCCACATTGAAGCGATGTACAACACCACACCAATGGTTGCGATCCAGAAGTGGAATTCAACGAGACCTTTGCTGGCCATTTCTGAACGGCCCCATAAGCGAGGAATCATGTAGTACAAGCTACCGAAGGTAATCATCGCTACCCAACCTAAAGCACCTGAGTGAACGTGTGCTACAGTCCATTCTGTATAGTGAGATAAGGCGTTAACTGTACGAATTGACATCATTGAGCCTTCGAACGTAGACATACCGTAGAAAGACAAGGCTACAACCATGAATTTCAATACAGGGTCTGTACGAAGTTTATGCCACGCACCCGATAAAGTCATAATACCGTTGATCATACCGCCCCATGATGGTGCTAATAAAATCAATGAAAAAGCCATACCTAGACTTTGTGTCCAGTCAGGTAAAGAGGTATATAACAAGTGGTGAGGACCGGCCCACATATACGTAAATGCTAATGCCCAGAAGTGAACAATCGATAGACGATATGAGAAGATCGGACGACCTGCTTGTTTAGGTACGTAGTAATACATCATACCCAAGAAACTTGTCGTCAAGAAAAAGCCTACCGCATTATGGCCATACCACCACTGAACCATCGCATCTTGTACACCCGCATAAGCTGAGTAAGATTTGAACCACTCGCCCATAACTGGCATTTCGATGTTATTGAAGATATGCAACATAGCAATGGTCAAGATGAATGAACCATAGAACCAGTTAGCCACATAAATATGCTTAACACGACGTTTTGCAATCGTACCAAAGAACACAATTGCATAAGCTACCCAAACAAGGGTAATTAAAATGTCGATTGGCCATTCTAGTTCTGCATATTCTTTACTAGAGGTCATACCTGCTGGTAAAGTGATAGCGGCTAGCACAATAACGACTTGCCAACCCCAGAATGTAAATGCTGCCAAACCGCTTGCGAACAAACGTGTATGACAGGTACGTTGTACTACGTAGTACGAAGTACCAAAAAGCGCACTACCACCAAATGCAAAAATTACCGCATTCGTGTGTAGTGGACGTAGACGACCATAGCCCAAAAAATCAACGAAATTTAGACTTGGCCAAACCAGCTGAGCAGCGATGATCACGCCAACCAGCATCCCTACAATTCCCCAGACCACAGACATGATCGCGAACTGTCGAACCACCTTATAGTTAAAGGTTTCGGTTTCACTAGCGTTTAAAGTACGCATAAGACCTTCCTCTTATT
>CAZIKJ010000210.1:0-2261 GCA_964539685.1 uncultured Pelistega sp. | reverse complement strand
GCCCAAGACACCCGCAACGGCTAACGCGCTGCCGAGCTTACTAATAACTTTTCTAAATGTCATTATCATTGTCTCCTATTGATGAATTGACAGAAAATTAAATAATTAAAATCTGATTTATTAAGCACCCAAATACGCCTTGCGCACTTCAGGATTACTTAATAAGGATTCTTTATTGCCTTCAAGAATGACGTTGCCACGCTCCATAACATAAGCACGATCGCAGATCTGCAAGGCTGAATATGCATTTTGCTCCGCTAAAAGAACCGTCGTACCTTCGTCATTAATACGTTTAATCACATCGAACATTTGTTTTACAACGAGTGGGGCTAATCCTAGTGATGGCTCATCTAATAAAAGTACTTTAGGTTTGCCAACCAAAGCACGACCAATAGCCACCATCTGCTGTTGACCTCCCGATAAGGAGCCCGCCATTTCGTGTTGCTTTTCCTTCAAGATAGGAAAGAGCTCAAAGACCTCCTCAATGCTTTCATTAATCCCCTTACGGTCGCCTCGACGCGTAAAGCCACCAAGCATAAGATTCTTGTATACACTCATGCCAGGAAATAATTTGCGGCCTTCTGGGCAATGCACGAGGCCAGAGCGTACTATTTTTGCTGGACGGATATTGCTGATATTTTGACCCGCATATTCAACACTTCCACTGGCAATTTTATGGATGCCACTAATCGCTAGGAATAAAGAACTTTTACCAGCACCATTGGCACCCAGCAAGACAATCAACTCACCTTGATTAGCATGAATCGAAACCTCATTTAACGCTTTAAATGCACCATAAAATAAATCAACCTTATTAAGCTTCAACATGCTCTACTCCTAGATATGCCTCAATCACTTGTGTATTTTGTTGAATCTCAGTTGGTGTACCCTCAGCAAGTTTTTGTCCATGATGAAGCACCAAGATTTTATCGGCCAAGCTCATAATCATGTCCATTTTGTGTTCCACCAGGCACACGGTTTTACCATGTGCTACTAGCTTGCGAATCAGACTAGCCAATCCAATCGTCTCTTCAGGATTAACACCACCGGCTGGCTCATCAAGCAATAAAATCTGAGGCTCAGTGGTTAAGGCCAGGGCAAAAGCAACTCGCTTTTTGGCTTCTTGCGAGATATCGGAGGCCAATACATTCGCCAAGGAAGATAAGCCGACAAAATCTAAGGCTTGCTCGGCTTTCTCGCGGCAAATTTTCTCTTCCCGCTTTAAACGTGGTGAGTTCAATAAAACATCCCAAAAACCAGACTCGGTTCTTAAACGATGCCCCACAATTAAGTTATCTAGAACGCTCGCTTGTTCAAATAAGTGAGTTGTCTGGAATGTGCGTGCGACGCCATGGCGTGCCACTTGGTCAGCTCGCAAACCAGCCATTTCTACGCCATTCAAAAGGACCTGTCCTGAGCTTGGTTTAATCGCCCCACTGACCAGATTGAAGAAGGTTGTTTTGCCCGCGCCATTAGGGCCAATGATCGCCGTAATGCTACCTTGTTCAATATCCACAGAGACATCATTAACGGCGGTTAAACCACCAAATTTTTTAGTGAGATTCTTAATTTGAAGCATAGCTGTCTCCCTTTTCAGCAGCCGCCGTTGCTTTAGCAGGTGCTTTCATTTTTGCCTTAAACTTTCTCCACACATCTACTATGCCCGCAGGGATAAAAATCAAGATAATAATTAATAAGGGGCCGAAAATGATCATGCGATAGTCTTCAAGGAACTGTAAAGACTGGGTCAGAGATGATACTAATAAGGCTCCGATCACGGGACCCGCTAAGGTACCAATACCTCCCACTAAAACAAACATCACCACGGTAAAGGTATGTGTTACATAGGCCATATCAGATCCTAAGAAGCGGACATAACCTGCATATAAGGCACCGGCTGCACCTGCATAAGCCACTGAAATCACGAAAGACAGAATCTTCGTACGCATTAAGTTAATACCTAAAGCTTGAGCAAGTGGCTCACTATTCCTGACGGCAACAAAACTACGACCAACAATAGAGCGCACAATACGATTCATTAGCCATAAGCCAAGCGCCAAGAAAAATACCACGAGGTAATATTGCGCTCTTGGCTCTTCAAAATCGACTAAACCACCGAGTTCTGGAACTGGTACATTCATAATGCCCACCACACCTTGTGTTAACCACTCCCACTTTTCGATAAGTAGGAAAATAATGTAGCCGACGCAAAGTGTGAAAATTGAGAAGAAATGGCTTTTTAATCGTAAGGATACTAAGCC
>CAZIKJ010000209.1:0-3725 GCA_964539685.1 uncultured Pelistega sp. | reverse complement strand
GTGTGTTCGTATCGACTTCGAGCTGAGGAATTTGTTCTGCACCGTTGACAGCTAAGGCTGCCACATCATCGCGCAGACCATCACGAACACGTTGAGCTTCAAGCTCTGCATCTTGACGAGCTTGCGACAAAATACGTGCACGTTCTTGTTCAGCTTCGCTGCGAGCAGACTCAACAATAGATGAAGCTAATTTTTCAGCTTCAGCTAGTTTTGCCTGGTTGTCGGTTTTTGCAGAAGACTCGATTAAGCTAATACGAGCTTGCGCCTGGGCTAAATCAGCTTTACCTTTTTCAGCGGCGGCTAAACCATCAGCGATTTTCTGACGACGATCATCGATTGCTTTAATAAGTGGAGGCCAGATAAACGTCATCGTAAACCAAGCCAACACAAAGAATACGATCATCTGGAAAAAGAGCGTCGCGTTTAAATTCACGGTCGTTTCCCTTCTATGTGTTAAAAGCGTAAAAATACGCCATATTTTCTACTGAAGTGTTGTGCGTAGAAATGAGATCCATCTCTACGCAATTCCATCCAGTTCACAACCCATCATAATGATGGACTAATTTAGTGTAATTTCTGATTAGAATGGGCTTGCGAAAGCAAACATCATCGCAATACCAACACCAATTAGGAACGCCGCGTCGATTAGACCAGCCAATAAGAACATTTTAGTTTGCAAAGCGTTCATCAATTCTGGTTGACGAGCAGAAGCTTCTAAGTATTTACCGCCCATGATAGCGATACCGATACACGCACCAATAGCACCCAAACCAATAATAAACGCGCAAGCAAGAGCGACGAAAGCACCTGTAGTCATGTGATAACTCCTTGAAGGTTATGAACCTATAAAAACAAATTTAAGATGGAAACTACTAAAAATAAATACAAACTAAAGCAAAATTTAACTGTTTAATTTGCGCTGTATTGGGCCAAGAATTATGCATTCCTAGCCCTACTTAATTAATGCCCTTCGTGAGCCTGACCGATATAAACCAAGGTCAACATCATGAAAATAAAGGCCTGCAGAAGAACAATCAGAATATGGAAGATTGCCCAAATGGTACCAGCCAGAATATGACCAACACCTAAGCCTAAACTTAAAGCATTAAAACCAGTCCATGCGCCGCCTAATAAAGCGATCAACATAAAAATCAATTCACCAGCAAACATGTTACCAAACAGTCGCATACCCAACGATACAGTTTTCGCACCGTACTCAACTAGGTTAAGCGCAAAGTTAGCTGGCGCCAATAAAATCGCACCAATACCACTAGCATGGAACGGAGCAGTGAATAAACCCTTAACGAAGGTACCACCACCATGAACTTTAGCGCCGTAGTAGATAGATAAAACTAGCACACACAGTGACATACCCATAGGTACGTTCAAGTCAGCTGTCGGAAGAATACGATGGTAATACAGTACGCCATGGTTGGTGCTATCACCTGCAAGGCCTAACCATGTGAACAATTGAGGAGCCAAATCGACTGGAATTAAGTCTAGTGTATTCATAAAGATAATCCATACGAATACAGTTAAGGCTAGCGGTGCGACAAATTTACGTGTTGCTGAATTATGAATGATACCCTTGGCTTGCTCATCTACCATGCTAACGATCATCTCGATGAAGCCTTGGAAGCGGCCTGGAACACCTGCTTGAGCGCGGCGTGCTGCCATATACAACATACCAACCGCTAAAATACCCATTGCGACCGACCAGAAAATCGAGTCGTAGTTGATCACACTAAAGTCAGCAATATTCTCTTGGCCATGACCAAGATTATTGAAGTGCACTAAGTGGTGCTGAATATACTCTGACTGTGGTGATATACCCTCTGCTGCAGCCATTTACTTACTCTCCGCAAACTGTAGCCCAAAAAGACTACCAATTATCATTATTTCAAGCTAATCAGATCTTCTTAAAGATGATTAACAACACATAAGCTTTTAAGACAGCGACCAAACCGATTAATAAGGCAGGCCACACTATCGCATCACCCGCAAACTTAACCAACAAGGCCATTAATGCAATGGCACCGCCGATCTTAACCGCCTCACCTATAAAAAATGAAACGACTGATGCATTCGCACCTGCGTATAAACGCATAAGCATCTGCATAACTACTAAAGCACTTGGAATTAGATAAACCATTCCGCCTGCAAACGCAGACCACATTGAATCAAAACCGGCAACTAGACCTGCCAAAAGAGCCACTACCACCAAGATAGCAGCTTGAGTCAATATGATTTGTGCTAAACCCTTAGCGGCGCCTGCATTCATACGAATGCGTTGCTCTGGACTAAGACTTATCGCTTCCAATAACAGCTCCCAAGTAAACTATGCTTTGATTTATTACTATCATAAGACCACTTATTCGTAGACTCATCACACTCACAAATCTGCAAGGCTTGACATCTTGCCTCAAACCAATGCCAGCACACTGTACTAGTCGAATCCTGTAGAGATCATTCTGTAACAGTTACATTAAAATTGTTGCACTGCACTACACGAGCATCATTATAAGCTTATTCTGGAATAAGATAGGTATAAATTTTGTAACTTTGAATAAATTACGCACCATCTTATTGCTTTCGCTTATCTCGACTCGCGTGAAAGCCTTATACCATGCCACTTATCGTAAAATTTCTAGAAATAAGATTCTAAAACCTCACAACAACATATCAAGATAAAGCTTCCTTAGCAGTATTTAAGCATATCAAACTAGTATTAACTGACATATTCATGACAATATCCATAACTATTCGCATGAAATTCAACTAGCTTCAATTCAAGCTAAATTTTTACCACCGCAATTATAACGGTTGTAAAAATCAAATCCTGCTAAGTATAGCTTTTTTTTCAAAAAAGAGTAAATATTTGCAAGTGCCGTGTTACATATTTTTGAAATTTGCAGCGCGCTTTTCAACGAAGGCCGCCATACCTTCTTTTTGGTCTTGCAAAGCGAATGTTGCATGAAACACACGACGCTCAAACTGCATTCCTTGCTCCAAGGTTGTTTCTAAGGCGACATTAACACATTGTTTTGCCATCATCACAACGGGTGTTGATAAAACTGCGATACCTTGCGCAATTTTGACCACTTCTTCAACGAAATTCTCAACAGGTAATATACGTGCAACCAGACCTGCGCGCTCAGCTTCATTCACATCCATCATGCGACCTGTCAAGACTAAATCCATTGCCTTAGATTTACCTACAGCACGTGTGAGGCGTTGTGTACCACCTAAACCAGGAATCGTCCCTAACTTAATTTCTGGCTGACCAAAGCGGGCATTATCAGCGGCAATAATCAGATCACACATCATGGCTAATTCGCATCCACCACCTAGCGCATAACCAGAAACCGCAGCAATCACTGGCTTACGAATACGATTTTTCAGGGTTTCCCAATCACCACCAATATAGTCTGATTTGTATACATCCATATAGCTCCATGCTTGCATAGCACTAATATCAGCACCTGCAGCAAAGGCTTTCTCACTGCCTGTAATAACCATAGCGCCAATAGCGTCATTCTGTTCAAAAGCCAATAAAGCTTGGCTTAACTCAGTGGCCACTTCATTGCTTAAAGCATTTAATACCTTCGGACGATTCAAGGTAATAAGACCTACATTGCCTTCAATACGTGATAAAACTAAGGGTTCTGACATATTCTCTCTCCATATAAATATAATGTTTAGTTCTTTAGGTGTTAAGCTGTATC
>CAZIKJ010000208.1:0-2830 GCA_964539685.1 uncultured Pelistega sp. | reverse complement strand
TAATAGGGCTAGCAAGCAAAACCTGAAATTATCGCTTGACTCGTCTGAAGTAATCGGTAAGGGGGGAGTTCTGCTAAGATAGAGGAATTCAGAAAGTTTTCTATATTTATTGTTTAGGGATTGTTATGGGACAGAATAATCGTCTTGATTTCGTACGTTTTGCCTTAGAGCAGGGCGTTTTAAAGTTTGGTGAATTTAAAGTTAAGTCAGGTCGTTTGAGCCCTTATTTCTTCAATGCGGGCCTATTCAATAGTGGTCGCTCAATCGGTGCTTTAGCGCAGTTTTATGCTCAAGCCTTGATAGACTCGGGCGTTGAGTTTGATATGTTGTTTGGCCCTGCCTATAAGGGTATCCCATTATCTGCTACGACGTCGGTGGCCTTAGCTAATCACCCAGATTTAGGCCGTGACGTGCCATTTGCTTTTAACCGCAAAGAAGCCAAAGATCATGGTGAAGGCGGCGTTTTGGTTGGCGCACCGTTACAAGGCAAGATCGTGATTATTGATGATGTGATTACCGCAGGTACCTCGGTGCGTGAGTCGGTGGAAATTATCCGTGCCGCAGGTGCTACTCCAGCAGCGGTATTAATCGCTTTAGATCGCATGGAGCGTGCCGGTGCTGACGATGCCTTATCACCGCATTCAGCTGTACAAGAAGTGGCCAATACTTATGGCATTCCCGTGGTTAGCATTGCTTCCTTAAGCGATATTATGCAGCTCTTAGCGCAAGATGCGAGTTTTGCTGAGCATCAAGGGTCTGTGGCCGCTTATCGTCAGAAGTATGGCGTATAAGGCAGGGCAGTTTCAGTTTGCCACGTACATCAAGTAACTGATTAACCCGTTCAATTTTTTGAGCGGGTTTTTTTATGGGTGTGTGCTTAGCCATGCGTGGATGCTTAGGCGTGAGAGAAGGTGGGTTGTATTGGATGCCTAAGAGGCCGCGAATGTGTGTATGCTCAATGCTTAGAGGAGATTCAAAATGTGGTAATGGTATCCACGATTAAATAATCCGCCATAAATCTGCTGATTTAAATCAAAGGCGCTGCAAATATGCCGATATATGACCCTAGTGTCGCATATAGATTTTGCGGTTTATCGCATGCTATATGCTATATTAATCTTAATATATAATTATTTACATCTATTTGATATTAATTGGTAATAGGGAATTACTATTGTGAATAAAGAGGCAAAGCAGCACCGATTTTGGTGCATTCAGATTTTTGGAAGTGGATAAATTATGAAATTTAATATGTTTTCTAGTTTGCCTTTATCTTATGGTTTTATGGCATTGCTATTCTCAACACTACTCTCAACCGCCAATAGTGCTGGACTAGACCAGGAGGCAATTGAGCGTGGTAAGAACCTCACAGGCGCCTGTATTGCTTGTCACCAAGTGAATGGCAGTGGTATGAGTATCCCAGGAGCAGAAACCTGGCCACGCTTAGCTGGCTTGGATCGTGACTATATTGCCGCTCAGCTTAAGGCAATTAAAGAAGGCACTCGTGCAAGCCCCACAATGGCACCATTCGCTAGTATTTTAAGTGAAGCACAAATGCTTGATGTAGGGAGTTATTATGCAAGCCTGCCTGCCGTACAGCTACCCATTATGAAGGCAGAAAAGGCCTTGCTAGATCATGGTGAAAAACTCGCGAACCAAGGTGATATGGCGAGAGGCATTTTGCCTTGTGCGAGCTGTCACGGTCCAGGTAACCAAGGTATGGGATCTATGTATCCAGCGCTTGCTGGTCAGTATCCGGGCTATATTACCCAACAGCTGAAAGCATGGAAAAGTGGTGCCCGAAAAAATGATCCTGCTAATCTTATGGGTGCGGTTGCTGCTAACTTAGATGATAAGGATATTCAAGCGGTCTCAGCATGGATGGCTAACTTACCCATAAAGGCTAATCAGTAAGCACTGAAACAGCTTTGATTTTTGACCTCCCTTTCTCTTCGCTAAACTGAGGACGGGAGGTCAATTTTATTTGCTCGGGTTTTTGACTATTTTCCTTAATTACTTCTAGTAATAACCTTATAAAAAATAGGTTATGATCTTTTTATAAAAAATAAGGCTCAAAAAGTATATTTCACAAGCATTTTGACGTGTTTGTGACTATCGTTAAGACGACAAAGCTGACGAATGGTTGGCGTTGTTCATATCGTTAAGCTAAATAAGGGAGGAAGTATGGTTCGAAAAAAAACTCATCCGTTTACCACTCACCCTCATGGGCGTGGTGCTTGGTTCAATCGGGTTTATGGGCTCGACCTTAGCAGCGCAGTTAGATGCTGCAGCTATTGAGCGTGGTAAAGCGGCTTCGTCAACATGTGTTGCTTGCCATCAAGCTGATGGTAGTGGCATGGCAGTTCCTGGTGCTGAAGCTTGGCCACGAATTGCTGGCTTAGACCGAGATTATATGTATTCGCAGTTACAAGCGATTAGGCAAGGTACACGAGTAAGTGTATCGATGGCACCCTTTGTCGCAATGTTCACTGATGAACAACTACACGATGTTGTTACCTATTATGCAAGTCTACCTGCACCCCAATTTCCTGTACCTGAGGTTGATCCCGAGCTCTTAAAGCATGGTGAAAAGTTAGCCACTAAGGGTGATTGGGACCGCTACATAATCGCCTGTGCAAGTTGTCATGGTGTGGGTAATCGTGGCAATGGTTCTATATTCCCTACGCTTGCAGGGCAGCATCCTGCTTATATTACCCAGCAAATCAATGCCTGGAAAAAAGGAACTCGTCATAATGATCCTCAAGGACTGATGAAAGCAATTGCTGATCGCCTGAATGAGCGTGATATTGAGGCTGTCTCTGCCTGGTTG
>CAZIKJ010000207.1:0-2661 GCA_964539685.1 uncultured Pelistega sp. | reverse complement strand
GTCTTTGGTTTCAGCTCCCAACGGAAGTAGTTCCCCCGACTACTTCCGTTTTTGTCCTTGTTTGCCTTAGTGACTCACAAACTTTATTAACCTTCTAATTTATGGTAAACTGCCTAGGCAGTTATTATTTATAAGTATCTGATATTAATAGAAATAAGTGATGGTTGATATGATTTGGCATGATGGATGGGTTTTCATTAAGCCGTCAAAAATTATTACGGATAAGGCTGTTTAGCAATAAATTTTGCCATTTTTAATTGTTCTTATTGAGCGCTTTGATACAAATCGGGGTAAAATAAGATATTGAATTTTTTATTGTATGGAGTGGGTGTATAACCCGAGACAAAATACATGTTAAAACAAAGAACCATTAAAAAGTTAGTTACTGCGACAGGTGTAGGTGTTCACTCCGGCCAACGTGTGCAACTAACATTGCGACCTGCACAAGAGAATACAGGTATTGTATTCCACCGTGTTGATACGCCTGAAGTTCTTGACTTCCCAGCGCAAGCGAACAAGGTCGGTGATACACGTATGGCTTCAGTATTACAGAATGGCCAGTATCGCG
Source organism: uncultured Pelistega sp. (assembly GCA_964539685.1). Classification (GTDB taxonomy): domain Bacteria; phylum Pseudomonadota; class Gammaproteobacteria; order Burkholderiales; family Burkholderiaceae_B; genus Taylorella. Next base: position 2,093 of record CAZIKJ010000207.1, on the reverse strand, counting down.
TATCGACTGTTGAGCATTTGATGAGCGCTTTAGCAGGCTTAGGAATTGATAATATTCATATCGACGTGGATGCGGAAGAGATTCCGATTATGGACGGTAGCGCCGCTACGTTTGTATACCTATTACGTGATGCCGGTATTGTTGAGCAGAGCGCGGCTAAGCGTTTCTTGCGCGTCAAGAAAACCGTTGAAGTCTCCGAAGGTGAGGGCGAGAATGCCAAGTGGGCGCGCTTAGAGCCGTATGAAGGTTTTGCGCTAGCATTCTCAATTGATTTCCAACATCCTGCTATCGATTCAACTGCCAGTTTTGCTGAAATTGACTTTGGCTCAGATTCGTATATTGATGAAATTGCGCGTGCGCGCACCTTTGGCTTTGCGAACGATGTTGAGATGCTACGCAATATTGGTTTAGCACGTGGCGGTAGCTTAGATAATGCAATCGTGATGGATGAATATCGTATTTTGAATCCTGATGGCTTGCGCTACGACGATGAGTTTGTTAAGCACAAGATTCTCGATGCTATTGGTGATTTATATCTGATTGGATACCCCTTGCTAGCGCGTTATGTAGCATGTAAGTCTGGTCATGGCTTAAATAACAAACTAGCACGTGCGCTATTAGAGCAAGAAGATGCTTGGGAAATCGTGACTTATGACTCAAGTGTACAAGCGGCACAGGTCGTTAGTCGTGATTGGCGTCTGGCCTAGTTAAGCTAAGACGTAGTAGTTAAGAGTGTAAGTAAAGCCTGTAATTTCGGCGTATACAGAAGATCTCTAGTTGGCCTATCCATAAGATTAATTTAGGCTTAACTTAATTTTTCTCTAGGCCACGCTTTACGAGAATAGATTGAATCGCCTCACTCAAAGGTCCTGGGGCGAGTTCATGATAGAGTTTTTGTAGCGCAGCATGCGCTGCGGCTGGAGAGTTGGTTCGAGTGGCTTGACGAGCTTCAGGCGCACTCGAACGAGAAAGTCCAGCAATCACTTTAATTTTTAGAGTGCTTATCGGATATCCGCAATTTGACATTGCTTGCGCAAGACTAGGTGCCATTTGACGTAATTTCGCGGCAAATGCTGCACTAGGAACCGCAAGGTGTAATTGACCCTCTTGATAACTGGTGACATAGCAGTGCGCATTCATAGGCGCCTGGATAAGCTGTTGCAGATGGCTTTGAACTTGTTGGTAGTAATGTGCCATTTCCAATACAGCACGTTGCTCTTTCACACCTTGAGCCATGCCTTCAAGCGGTTTAATGAAATCACTTTTTTTACGTTTGTCGGAAACTCTAGCTGGTTTAAAGAAAATTGACATCGTATAGGTTAGTTTATATTGAAAAAGAAATTTGTCTCAAAACGAAGAGCCAAACGAACAACTAATAAAGTATGGAGCTTTAGCGTTGCTGTGTTAGCGCTCTGTATTGCCGTGGTATCAGGCGTGCTACTAGAGCGTCGCTATGGATACCATGGTAGGGTCGTGCCTACGAGCACTGCTCCTACTTTACAAGATTCTGAGGGTAATCGTACGCTTATTTTACATAGTATTCAGCAAATGGCGAATGAGCTCGCTGAAATTAAGGTGAAGTACGAGAACCTATTGCATATCAGTAATCGTTTGGCACGCAGCCAAGGCCTACAGCCAGGTCAAGGCGAACTGGGTAATTTTATGCCACGCGGCTCAAGTACAGATGAGCCAATGGAAGACCTCTTGCTTGAAAACCCGAGCGCTAAATCAGCCGAGGAAATTGGTCGTGAATTAGATGATTTACGCAAGAAGATGTCTTATCAAGAAGATAGTTTGCGCGTCATGGAGTTTTTAGCCCAAAGTAAATCGGCGGGTCTTGAACGTATTCCTACCACCATTCCAGTCTCAATGATGCAAGCTAGGGTAACCTCAGCCTATGGATACCGTACCAACCCCGTGACTGGTGCCTATCGCTTGCATAGTGGTCAAGACTTTGCTGGTGCCATAGGTACACCGATTTATGCAGCGAGTGCTGGTGTGGTGAGTTATGTAGGGTATCGTGGTGGTTATGGTCTTACATTAGAGATTGATCATGGTAACGATGTGATGACTCGCTATGCCCATACCTCAGA
>CAZIKJ010000206.1:0-11444 GCA_964539685.1 uncultured Pelistega sp. | reverse complement strand
GTGTATACCCCTGGCGAGAAGATCCCTATGCAATCGTAGCAGCTGCTTGAGCGCTTCTCGTTGAAGGAGGGGCGCCTGAACCCCTGCTTATCCTTCTATGTGCGGGCCAATATTGACACAGGTGAGATTCTGGAGCGCCAGAGCAAACTTGAGCAAGTCTTTATTAAAGAGAATTTACGCAGCAACAATTTGGACGCCTTAGTCACTCTTGAGGCGCTCGAAGATCCACAAGCAGATTTACCCTATGCAGAACTGTTGCGTCCGATGTGGCGGTTATCGACGCATCTGCGCCGTGCGCGCGATGAATTCCGGGGCAAGCCAGAGCAACTGGATCGTATCGAGTATTTATTTAGTCTGGATGGGCAGCCCGATGACCCTGATGCGACAGTCATTCTGACGCCAAGACGTCGTAATGCGCCATTAGACTTATTAGTGGCTGAGTTTATGGTGCTGGTCAATAGCGAATGGGCTAAGCTCTTGGATGAGTATGGTCTACCAGGTATTTTCCGCTCTCAGCAATTTGGTCGAGTACGGATGTCTACCCATGCCCAGTCTCATGATGCCATTGGCGTGAGTCATTATATGTGGAGCACCTCACCCCTGCGTCGCTATGTCGATTTAATCAATCAAGGACAATTAATTGCAGCGATTAAACATGGCGTCTCAGCACGTTTAGTGGCGCCATTTAAGCCCAGGGATGCGGATTTATTTGCGATTATCAGCGGCTTTGAGTCGCAATACACTTTATGGTCTGAATATCAAAGCAATATGGAGCGTTATTGGTGCTTACGCTGGTTTGAACAAAATCAAGTCAAGCAGGTGAACGCCACTCTTATTCGCGATGATTTGGTGCGCTTTGATAATGCTCCATTCATTACGACGGTGAATGGCATGCCTGAATTAGAGCGTGGGGATAAGGTCGAGCTAGAGTTGCATGAGCCAGACCTCCTCAATCTCACCTTGATTTGTCGTTATGTTCGTACTTTGAGTGAAGCTGAGGAATAATTATGTCCACCCCTCTACGTTTTGCGGTTTTTGGTAATCCAATTAAGCATAGCTACTCACCGCTTATGCACAGCTTATTTGCCGAGCAATTTGGTATCGATTTGCGCTACGAGAAGCAACTCGTGCCACTTGATAGTTTTGCCAGTACGGCTGAGGAATTCTTTGCGCAAGGCGGCACAGGCTTAAACATTACCGTTCCCTTCAAGCTTGAAGCGTATGAGATTGCTAAACAAGGCTTAAGTCCTCGCGCACGTGCTGCCGGTTCAGTCAATACCTTATGGCAGGATCAAGGCATCATCCATGGCGATAATACCGATGGCATTGGTTTAGTACGTGATTTAGAGCGCCTAGGTGTGCAGTTAAACCAGCAGCGTATCCTCTTAATCGGCGCTGGTGGTGCCAGTCGCGGTGCCCTTTTACCCCTTCTTCAGAGTCAATGTGCTGCCCTGCATATTGCGAATCGCACGGTGAGCAAGGCCGAAGAATTAGTCAAGCTAATGCAGGACTTGCAGGCACTGGAACCGCAGCAAAGTATAAGCGCCAGTGCCCTTGATGCTATTCCTGGTGCTTGGGATGTGATTATTAATGCCAGCTCAAGTAGTTTAAGTGATGCACCAATTGCTATTCCTGAGAGCGTCTTCACTGCGCAAAGTTTCGCGTACGATATGTTATATACCGCGAATGGACAGACCGCATTTCTCAAGCAAGCACAGGAAGCGGGTGTTGGGCGCGTGAGCGACGGCTTAGGTATGTTGGTGTATCAAGGTGCCGAGGCTTTCCGCATCTGGCATCAAGAATTACCCGACGGCCTGCCTGTCTTGCAAACTCTGCGCCACGCCTTACAGCAGTCTTGAGAGTTCGCATAAAAAGGCTCCGAACAGAAGGTTACAGAAGATGTTTAAGAGGAAACTTAGCGACACCCATTAATACTTGCCCATGAGACGCCTAGAAAAGAGACACTTAGAAAATCAACAGAACCCGTTAGCGACAGAGGACGCACCACGCGACACAGACCGCAGTGCACTGGATATCGTAGCGCGTATTCGCCCAGCACTGCAAGCAATCAATCCACTGCGAACCGGTACATGGTGGCAAAAAGGGTATCGCTTACTGCTCTTAGCCATACTCGTGGTCGTGGTGTATCAGATGTACTTATTCTTGAGTGTGAGCTATTACAGCGTATTTAACCCTTCATCCAGTGCGATTATGCGAGAGCAAGCGCGTGTCTTGCAGGCGCAAATTACCGAACAAAGCAAGGCTCAAGACAAGAAGCAAGACAAAGCCAAAGGCGCCAGCAAAAGCACCGAGCCAGCGCCAATCATTCGTTACCAGTGGGTGGATTACGAGAGTATCAGCGATACCGTAAAGCGTGCGGTCATTGCTTCTGAAGATAGCAATTTCTTGCAGCACTCAGGGGTTGAATGGAGCGCTATTTGGGATGCTTATGCCTACAATCAGCGCCAAGAGGAGAAGGGCAAATCCCGACGCAGAGGTGGTTCAACGATTAGCCAACAATTAGCGAAAAATCTTTTCCTCAGCCATAATCGCTCGTATATTCGTAAGGGGCAAGAGCTGATCATTACCTATATGCTCGAAGGCTTGATGTCAAAGCAAAGGATTCTTGAGCTGTATTTAAATATTGCTCAGTTTGGACCCAATATATTCGGCGTGGAGCAAGCGAGCCAAACTTATTTTAAAAAGCCAGCGAGTCGCTTAAGCGTCATGGAGGCTGCAAAGCTCGCCGCCTTACTGCCCAATCCTACACGTTACTCGCAACAGATGAAGGGGCAATTTATAAATTCTAGAGCGAATACGATTAGCCAGCGCATGCGCCTTGTCACTCCTCCATAAACGAAGTTTGGCTAGTGAAAATACTTAGCCCTACAAATACGTTTATAATGATGATAATTTTTCCTACTCATCATCCTTTCCGCAGAAATGAGAACAGCGCGCCGTTACCTTGCCAGCGAAATCTATCGAACCACTACGGCGGTTCTTTTAGTCTTGCTCGGCCTTTTTACTTTCTTTGAGCTCATTGATGCGCTCGATGATTTAAGCGAGAAATTCTCTTTCCTCTCTATGCTGTATATGCAGGCTCTGCAATTGCCGACCCGCTTATATGATCTCTTACCAATCGGTTTATTAATTGGCGCCGTGATTAGCCTAGCTAGCTTAGCGCAGCGCAATGAGTTGGTGATTTTGCGTGTCTCTGGTGTGAGCAGCAAGCGTCTACTTGCTATGCTCTGGGTGATCACCATTCCCGTGATGGTCTTTGCTGCGCTCTTATCAGAGGTCATCACCCCTCTGGCTGAAGTCAAGACCAGTGAAATCAGTTTAAGCCTCTTAGGTAAAAGCAGTAACCGTATGAATAGCGGCTATTGGTTCCGTGAGCCAGAGTCGGAAAATCACTACCGAATCATTAATATCCAAAAACTCAACTCTGAAACTGAAGTTGAGAACGTGCGTGTTCTTATCTATAACATTAAGACCAATCAATTCTCACGCATGTTGCAAGCCGCTAAAGGAACCTTGAATGAAGGCAAGCTAATATTACCGAATACGCTTGAAGTCAAAAGCCTTATTGATATTGAGAAAACCTTAAGTAATCCTGATATGCCCTTGGAGAATGTCTCAAAGCGCGTACACCATAAAGAAGTGGTGCTCACCACGAGTCTTAGTAATGATCGACTGATTGCTACTGAGCTGCAGCCTGATCGTATGTCAACTGTTGCGCTACTTGACTATATTGACTATCTCGACACTAACCATCTCCAAACTAATCGTCATATTGTGGCACTTTGGCGTAAGGGCAGTTACCCTTTTACCCTACTTGTTATGATTACTCTGGCTGCCCCTATTGGCTTTGTACAGATACGTAAAGGGGGAGTTGGTGCTAAAATATTCTTAGGTATTTTAATTGGGATCGTATTCTTTATGATTAACCAGCTAGCCCTAAATGTCGGCATGTTAAATAACTTACCACCGTGGCTAACGGCTTTGCTACCCAATATAATTGCTTTATTATTAGCTTTTGCGGCGCTCTTCCTAATGGAGCTACGCGCCAAACCGAAACAGTTTATTCATGCTAAATAACAACTCAAAAAATATTTGGGTAATTGGCGATGTCCAAGGTTGCTGTGTTTCCTTGGAAAGCTTATTAGATTTACCCGATATTAAAAATGATCCTGATTGCGAATTATGGTTTGCGGGTGACTTAATTAATCGCGGCCCCAACTCATTGCGAGCGTTACGACTGATTATGTCGCTTGGTGATCGTGCTAAGTGTATTCTTGGTAACCATGACCTTCATTTATTAGCTGTCCATGCAGGCATTCGACGTGAGAATCGCTCAGATACCATTGATGATATTCTCTGCGCCGCTGATGTAGAGAGTATTATTGACTGGTTGCGCCATCGTCCATTAGCCTATTATGAAGATGGCTATCTGATGGTTCATGCAGGTATTCTGCCTGAGTGGAGCACCAAGAAGACGCTTAAACTCGCCGAAGAAATTGGCAGTGCTTTGCGCGACAAAAATTGGAAGAAGTACCTACAGAAAATGTATGGTAATGAACCGAATAAGTGGAATGATGATTTAAGTGGTGCCAAGCGCCGCCGTGTCATTATTAATGCCCTAACGCGTATGCGCATGTGTACACCTGATGGTGCCATGGATTTCGGCTCTAAAGAAGCACCAAGCTACTCTAAGAATGTGAATTTATTGCCTTGGTTTGATATGCCAGATCGTAAGACTGAGGAAGTGACGGTAATTTTTGGCCACTGGTCCACACTGGGCCTCATGGTCAAGAAGAACTTATTAGCACTTGATACAGGCTGCGTCTGGGGCGGCAAGCTCACCGCCATCCGCCTGCAAGATCGCAAGGTTTTACAAGTCGATTGTCATACTGAGCATCGCTTGGCACCTGTATAAACCATTATTGTTGATCGACATATGGTAGTACTTGACCAAGGCTCGGTTAAGACTTAGCGCCAGTTGAAAACTAGCGCGTGTCATTAACCACGCGCTAATTCAGCTGAAATTGCCGCTTCCACACGAGCACCAATAATATTACGACCTTCAGTGGGCTCTACGCCTGCTTGCGTCACAGGTGGCAAGAAGCGCACGGTAACAGATACATCGCGACTACTTAACAGAATCCAAATATTTGCCACCAAAGTTTGCTCTCCTACGAAGGCCACGTGACCACTACGTTCGCCCTTATATTTAAAAATTAAACATACGGGTTGAATCGGAACACGCGCACGTAGAGCACCCTCAAGAAGGCCATATTTAATAGGCAATAATGAAAAACCTTCGCTAGTCGTCCCCTCAGGGAACAAACCGACAGCAACCCCTTGCTCAAAGAGCTCTGCCATCTTCTTATTAATTTCGACCGCCGCTTGACGATGGCCGCGCACAATAAAAATAGTACCTACTTGATGGACTAACCAGCCCACCACGGGCCAAGATCGAATCTCTGCCTTAGCAACAAAGGAAGTCGCCCGTTGCGTATTAATAATAAAGATATCAATCCAAGAGACATGATTAGCTACCAGCATCACCGCTTGATTATGCAATGGCTCCCCTTCTTGATCAAGTCGAACACCGGTGATAAACATTAAGCAAGCAGACCAAAATTTCAAGATCCAGTCTTTCTTGGGTTTACTTAACCAAGCATAAAAAGCGAACGCGATAAATAGTCCAACTGCCAATAATGACAGCAAACCGATTACACGAAAAAAAAATCGGATAAACGACAAGCAACTACTCCCTTTCCCAAACCAGACGCCCGCCCACTAGAGTCTTCATTACTCTTGCTGGCACTTCATACTGATTAAATGGCGTATGACTACTTTGGCTGAGTAAGTTTTTGCGAGAAACCTGCCAATATTCATCAAGATCGATTAACGCAATATCTGCTGGTGCACCGACACCTAATTGGCCACATGGTGGCAGTGCTGGCGCACCCGCCTTAAGAATCTGATAAGGATTTAAAGTAACTTTACTTAAGGCATCGAGTACCGGGACCTTATGCTCAAGCGCCCATTTATAGACCAAGCTAAACAATAATTCAACACCGACAGCCCCAGAGTCCGCTTGGGCAAAAGGCATTAACTTATCATCATCATCAATTGGCGTATGGTCTGAGCAGATCGCATCAATCGTGCCATCCAACAAGCCCTGGGTAATCGCCTCACGATCACGTTGTGAACGTAATGGTGGGGTTAAATTATAGTTACTATCAAAAAAGCCGATGTCTTGATCAATAAGGTGTAGGTGATTAATTGATACATCGCATGTGACGGGCAAGCCACGTGCCTTGGCTTGACGCACCAATTCAATGCCCTCAGCACTACTGAGACGACATAGATGTAAGCGTACTTGATTGCTACGTTGCAACTCAAACAAGGCATGTAAGGCAATCGTCTCAGCTTGTACGGGCACACCCGCTAAGCCTAAGCGACTGGCAAACGGCCCACTCGCCGCTACACCGCCCGAACTTAAACTTGGCTCAGAAGGTTGGAACCACAAGGTGTAATCGAATGTCTTGGCATACAGCATTGCGCGATTGAGAATCGACAAATTAGGGATGCCATAGTTGGCTTGAGAGAAGGCCACGCAACCTGCCTCAGTAAGTTCGGCCATCTCGGTCAAGGCTTCGCCCTTAAGACCTAAGGTCGTTGCACCTAAGGGGTACAGATTCGCTTGGTGCATCTTGCGTGCGCGATGCTTAAGCATCTCGACCAAACCCGGCTCATCTAAGCTTGGCTCAGTATCGGGCGGCAAGACTAAACTGGTAACACCTCCCGCTAAAGCCGCCATCATCTCACTTTCCAGTGTTGCGCGGTGCTCATTACCTGGCTCGCGCAGGCGCACGGATAAATCAATCAATCCAGGCACTAAGGCCAAGCCCTTGGCATCAATTTCCATATCGGCTTGAAAGTCTGCTGTACTATCAATACCCACTATGCGGCCGGCAGCAATGGTCACGCTGGCTAACTTATCTTGTTGATTAGCTGGATCAAGTAAGCGACCATTAATTATTCGTAATTTCATACACTCGCTCCCGCCACAATGCTCATCACCGCCATCCGTACTGCAATCCCAAACGTCACTTGATTCAGAATCACCGAACGCGGTCCATCAGCAACGGGCGTATCAATTTCGACACCACGATTCATCGGACCAGGATGCATGACAATCGCATCATCCTTGGCCAGGGCGAGTTTTTCTTCAGTTAAACCATAATGCTTAAAATACTCTTGTGAAGAAGGCAATAAAGCCCCCTTCATGCGCTCATTCTGTAGACGTAGATTAATAATCACGTCGACGTCTTTCAGGCCTTGGCGCATATCGGTAAATACGCGCACCCCCATCTGGTCTAAGCCACCTGGCAATAGGGTCAATGGCGCAATTACACGAATTTCAGCCGCCCCCAGTGTCGTTAAGGCATGAATATCCGAGCGTGCCACACGCGAATGCAAGACATCACCGACAATCGCCACCACCAAGTTCGAGAAATCTTTCTTAAAGTGACGAATCGTGTACATATCCAATAAGCCCTGGGTCGGGTGAGCATGACGCCCATCACCCGCATTCACCACATGAATATGCGGCGCCACATGTTGGGCTATTAAATAGGGCGCACCACTGGCCTCATGTCGCACGACAAAAATATCCGCCTGCATCGCCGCCAGATTACTAATCGTATCCAATAAGGTCTCGCCCTTGGAGGTCGAGGACGCATTAATATTCAGGTTGAAGACGTCAGCCGACAAGCGCTTAGCGGCAATTTCAAAGGTCGTACGCGTACGGGTTGAATTCTCAAAGAACAAGTTAAAAACACTCTTACCGCGTAGCAAGGGAACTTTCTTAACTTCACGCTCAGCCAGGGGCACAAAAGATTGTGCCGTATCTAGAATATGCGAAACAATTTCTCTGGATAAACCTTCGGTACTCAATAAGTGAGTTAATTCACCATGTTTATTTAACTGGGGATTATGCACTAACTTTGTCCTTAATCTCGATATCGAATAAATGCTGTTCATTCTGAGAGAGCACAAAACTGGTGCCTGGCTCTAAATGAATAACGCCACCCACTACATCAGCGGCAATGGGTAATTGTCGACCACCACGGTCAATGAGTACAGCAAGTTCAATGCTGGCAGGACGACCATAGTCAAATAACTCATTCATGGTTGCACGAATTGTGCGTCCTGTGTAGAGAATGTCATCCACCACAATAATGTGTTTGTCATTCACGTCAAAAGGGATCTGTGTGGTTTGTTTCTGTGCGTGTAAACCGATCTGATGAAAGTCATCACGATAGAAGCTAGTACTTAAAAAGCCCACTTCATTACTGAAACCCAAGTCTTGCTGCAAGCGCTTCACTAACCAAGCACCACCTGAATAGATGCCCACCAAGTGCACCTTATCCGCTGGCTTGCCTTGCATTAGCTGTTCAATGCCCGCTTTCATCTTGCTATAGAGCTGTTCGGCTGTCGGTAAATCTTGACTATTGTTTACTCCAATTACACCCATTACATTTCCTCTTTTTGAATTTTGATTATTTTACCCTAAGCCTGATCGAAATAACGCTGTAATATGACAGCCGCCGCAACAGCATCATCATCAGCATGTGTGCCCAATAGCGCTTGGGCTTCCAGACTCGAGCCACGTTCATCGACCAACACAACTGGTTTATTAAAACGTCCGTGTAATTGATTGGCAAAACGGCGACTATGCGCTGAGGCATACTGCTCCTGTCCCTCAGTGGTGAGTGGTAAGCCAACCACTAAGACATCGGGCTGCCAGGTCGCCAGCAAAGCCTCAATCTGGGCGAATCGCTCCTGACGTGTAATGGCACGAATGATGGTCAAGGGCTGAGCTTGCTTAAGCACGGTATTCCCTAAGGCAACACCGACTTTTTTCAAACCAAAATCAAACGCTAAGATGGTCTGCTCAGGCATGCCCTGCGCCACCCTGTAATAAACCAGGGTCAAAGCCTAAGAGTTTAATCGCCCGCGCATAACGCTCACCAATCGGGCAATCGAAGATAATTTTCGGATCTGCCTGTACGGTAAGCCATGCATTACGCCCGAGCTCATCCTCTAATTGCCCTGGTGCCCAACCTGAGTAGCCGAGCGCAAGCAAGAGTTTCTCTGGCCCTTGACCCATCACATAGTCCTCCAAGACATCACGCGATGAGGTCATGACCAACTCTCCGCTTTGCAATGAAGAGCGATACTCTCGACTTGGGCTATGCAAGACAAAGCCCTTATCTGAGTGGACTGGACCGCCGAAAAACACCATCTTCTCGGTCAGATCTAAGCTTGGGTCAGGCTCCACCTCCAAGTCATTCACTACCTCGGCGAATGAAATATCGTAGGGATGGTTAATTAAAAGACCCACTGCGCCCTCTTGAGAATGATCAAACAGATAGATCACCCCGCCATCAAATAAATCAGACTCTAGGCTTGGCATCGCAATGAGAAAATGTCCCGTTAATTGTAGTTCTTGCTGTATATCAGTCATGCCAATACCTCCGTTAGAGACTGCCTAGCGCTTGATGTCATTATGAAACGTAGACCCATACCAAGTGCCACCACATAGAAAGCCTCATGATTGCACTTGCTGCTCACTATCAGCATTAAAGCGCCATCATCTCAAAGTCTTCTTTACGTGCACCGCACTCTGGGCATACCCAGTTTGGAGGAACATCTTCCCACTTAGTGCCTGGTGGGATACCTTCTTCGGGACAGCCCGCTTCTTCGTCATAAACCCAACCGCAAATTAAACACATCCAAGTACGCATAACAAATAAAATCCTTATCTCTAATTATCTACTATCGACGCTTTAATGGAACGATTTAAACGCTTCCATCTCTCTCATCGACTTTACCTTGCGTATAGCTATTATTAAACCTTAGGCTCTTGATATCCTTAAGTCCCTAGAAAAATCGCTACAATCATATTATCTATTTTACCGTAACTAAGCTTGATTAACCGTGTCTGAGCAATTACCCCCTTCTGTTTTATTTTTTAATCTGCATGATCCGAGCTATCGCGCGTATTTACCAGCGGAAGCGGCGCATGCAAGTCAGTTGCAATGCCAGCCTTTAAGCGTGATTACGGCCATCAGCATACAAGACTCCTCAGGCATTCATGAGATTTACCCACTAACCTCTGATGCCATTGAAGAGCAGGCACGTTGTGTCCTAGAAGATATCCGCGTGCAAGCGATTAAAGTCAATCATCTCTACTCTCTCGAAGCCCTCACAGTCGTGGCACAAGTGGCAGCCGACTATGAAGATGTCCCCATGGTTCTTACATTAGGGGCACATTATCTGGCAAGCCTGTACGAAGACGAGGAAGATGTCGATCAGCTCCTAGACTCCTATCTTGAGGTCTTAGCACCCCATGTACATACGGTTATCCTCGATATGACCTACGCCGATCAATGGCTCAGCTCAGATAGTCAGTTAGAGAATGCTGAGGATATTATCAACCATTGTTTTGCCGCGGGCGTTGAGTACTGCCTCTTACTCTCGAATACAAATAATAAGGAGATGGTGTATAACAGCCTATATCATACTTCAGGCACTGTTGAACACTTCACCTATGACCCTCCTGCTCTACGCCAGCCTGAGTTTGCCGATATTTTCAGCACCTCACTCACCTGCTTAATCGCCCAGCAATTGCCGATGAGTGAAGCATGCAAACAGGCGATAATCTTAAGCCTAAATCAATTTGCCAATCAAACCCACCTCGGTATGGGTCGCCCACAAGTGAATCGACTGATCGCATACGATACAACTTATACGGCGGATAATGCGGCTGAGGAAAAAGGTGCGGCTGAGGAAAAAGGTGCGGCGATTATGGACACGAAGACAACAGTGGACAGCACCACACTCAACACCCCCCGCTTCCCTATAGGTCTTTATGGTATTAATCCAGATTGGGAGGACTTCACTCGTCTCTATCAAGCGATTGAACAAGCCTGCCAAGCAGGTTTACCTGTCTTACAATGGCGCCGTAAGCATTTAAGCGCGGAACAAGCGCTAGAGCAAGCTAGCGAGATCTTGGCGCTGTGCCGTCGTTATGGCACCTTGCTGTTGATTAATGATGATTGGCGCTTAGCCTTGGCGATTGGTGCGGATGGTGTGCACTTAGGGCGTGATGACGAAGATGTCGCCACCGTACGCCAGGCCATAGAGCAGCGCTCAGAGGCTGAACCATTCTTTATCGGCGTCAGCTGTTACAATAGACTCGATTTAGCGCAGCAAGCCGTGCAAGATGGCGTCGATTATTTTGCTTTCGGTGCCATCTTCAGCTCAACGGTGAAACCCGAAGCGGTGAATGCACCACTTGAGCTTTTTGCCCAAGCGCGTAACTATTTTACCCAAGCCGAACTCACTGCAGCTCAGCGCCCTACCCT
>CAZIKJ010000205.1:0-8474 GCA_964539685.1 uncultured Pelistega sp. | reverse complement strand
CTTCTTGGGTTTGGACGAAGTGTTTCAGTACATCCAAGCCCCCTTCTGTTGTCAGTTCTTCACGACGCTCAGGTACTAGGCACACATCATGAGGCTTAACTTCACACGCAATCTTAAGCATCTCTTCGGTAATTGCACATTCAAGATTCATTCGTGTCAATAATAAAGGGCGTAACTCATATACGTCCTTATCAAGGATATGACGACGATCCTCACGCAGATGCAGAGTAATTGCATCAGCGCCAGCCTGCTCTGCTAATAGCGCGGCTTTGATGGGGTCAGGATAAGTGCCACGACGTTGCTGACGTAGCGTTGCAACGTGATCAATATTTACGCCTAAATCAATCATTTGAAGTTTTAATTAACCTTTTGAGTATGCTGCTGTGTTTGCGCAAGATCACTAGGTGACCAACCGCCGCCTAGTGCTTTGTAAAGATTGACCTTGTTTTGCAGCGATTCTAAACCCACAGCTAAGAAGTTTTGTTGTACGCCTAACAAAGCGACCTGAGCAGATTGTACTTGTAAAAAACTGTCAATGCCACTGGTATAGCGTAAGTTGGCTAGATTAAAACTCTGATAAGCAGCTTGTTGCTGATCACGTAAGGCCGTTAACTCACGGTTATAAGTATCCACGCCAACCAAGGCATCATTAACTTCTTTGAAGGCTGTTTGAATGGTTTTCTCATAATTGGCGATTTGCATATCTTTGCGGATTTCTGCCACGTTCAAGCTATTGCGTAAAGCGCCAGCAGTAAAAATCGGCACACTAATAGCTGGTGAGAATGACCACATTTCACGCCCAGAATCAAATAAACTACTCATTTCTAAGCTGGCCAGACCTAACATACCGGTTAAGCTGATACTTGGGAAAAAGGCCGCACGGGCTGCGCCTATCTGCGCGTTAGCACCCTTGAGTTGGTGCTCAGCAGCGATAATATCGGGACGACGTGTTAATAAGTCCGAAGGTAAGCCTGCGGGTACATCGGCAATCACCACATCATGACCAAAGTTAGTCGCGGCCGGCAAATTAGCTGGCAAGGTTTGTCCAACAAGTAGCGTTAAGGCATTCTGCGCTTGACCAAGATTACGTTGAGTCTGTGCTAAGGCTGCACGCGCCGTATCTAATGTGGTTTTCGCTTGATTTACTTCAAGTAATGATGCTACGCCAGCGTTATAGCGTGAATTAACGAGCTTATAGGTATTGTCATAAGCAGTTAAAGTACGCGATACTAATGTTTCCATCTCTTGCATGGTACGTACGGTAAAGTACGTATTGGCAACTGCCGCCACTAAACTAATTTGCGCTGCTCGTTGTGCCTGCTCAGTGGCAAAATAGTTCTGTAAGGCAGTTTCATTATTGTTTCGAACCTTACCCCAGAAGTCAATTTCATAGCTATTCAAGCCCACGCCCACCACATAGCTATGTGTGGTATCACGCGTTCTGGTCTGACTCATATCGGCAGGCATTTGACCGTGTGACCCTTGCCCACTGATACCCACCTGTGGAAATAATGCACTATAGGAAATGCCATATTGTGCACGCGCCTCATCAACACGCTGCGTGGCCATACGCAAATCACGATTATTATCCAAAGCTAATTGAATCAGCGATTTTAGGCGTGGTTCACGAAAAAAACTTTGCCATGTGATGTCAGCAGCGGTCTGCCCTGCTACGCCAGGCTTGACATAATCAGCAGCAATTGGTGCTACAGGTTGTTCGTATTTAGGGGCGAAATTACACGCCGCCAAAAATACACTTATGCTAAGCACAGATAAACGTGGAATGAAACGTATGCTCATGATTATTTACCCTCTGGTCGGTTATCTGTTACATCAAAGTCTGGCATATCTGCGTAGATAGCCTGTTTTGTACTTTGCAATTCTACCTCTTCCGCATGTAGCTCTTGCTGTGTTCCCAGTAAACGAGGTTTCGCTTTAAAGAATCGTAAAACCACGACAAAGAAGACTGGCACAAAGAACACGGAGAACGGCGTAGCGGCCAACATTCCACCGAGTACAGCGAGACCAATTGCTTGTTGTCCTGCAGCACCTTCACCCGTTGCCATTGCTAAAGGCACAACACCCATAATAAAGGCAAATGAGGTCATGAGAATTGGGCGGAAGCGTAAGTGAGCGGCTTCAACGGCTGACTCAATCAAGCTTGTACCTGTGGCATAAGCATCCTTAGCAAACTCTACAATCAGAATCGCGTTCTTGGCGGATAAACCAATTACCGTAATCATACCAACTTGGAAATAAATATCTTTGGACATGCCAAGAATGGTGGTTAAGCCAATTGTACCTAGCATGCCAAGAGGAACAATCAAGATGGCAGCCAATGGAATGGACCAACTTTCATATAAGGCGGCGAGCACAAGGAATACCACAATCATGGCTAGACCCATCAGGATAGGCGCTTGGTTACCCGCTTGAATTTCTTGATAGGATAAACCTGACCATTCATAACCAATACCATTCGGCAGTTCATTCTCAATAATTTCAACAAGCTTCGCCATGGCTTCACCGTTAGCATAGCCTGGTGCAGCAGCACCTTGGATGGTTAAGGCATCATAACTATTGTAACGAGTTACTTGCATTGGACCATTGCCCCAGTCGACATTCAGAACAGAGCCAAGATCGACTAAACCACCTGTATTGTTACGTACTTTAAGAGCAAGTATATCATCCACGCTCATGCGGCCTTGTTCATCCGCTTGTACCCAGACGTTCTGCATACGACCCATATTCGGGAATTTACCGATGAAGGAGGTACCGACCGCTGTACTCATGACCGAGCGAACTTCAGCCATACTGACACCCAAGGCAGCAATTTTTTCACGGTCAACCTCTAGTTCCAATTGTGGGCCAGGACCTAAGCCAGCGATACGGGGTTCAACAATAACACCAGAGGTGCGAGCACTATGCAGCAATTGCTGAGCTGCATTACGTAAAGCTTCTTGACCAAGGTTACCACGGTCTTGTAAGCGAAGATCAAAACCTGAAGAGTTACCCAAGTCAGGAATAGCTGGCGGCGTGATACTGAAAATAGTTGCATCAGGTACACCAAATAATAAGGCACCAGTAGCACGACCAGCCAAAGCAGCTGAACTATTCTCTGGTTTCGTGCGCTCAGCAAAAGATTTTAAAGAGGCAAAAGCAATACCTGCATTCAAACCACTGCCGTTAAAGCTAAAACCTTGTACAGCAATAATACTTGCGGTTTCTTCTTGATTTAAGTAGAAATTTTCAACCTTCTCAAGTACTTTAACGGTACGTTCAGCTGTTGAACCTGCTGGCAATTCGACAAGGGTGAACGTCACTGCCTGATCTTCTTCTGGCATAAATGAGCTGGGTAATTGTCCAAACAGGTAAATCGCACCGCCGACTAAGGCCAGGTATAAGAGCATCATGCGGATGCCGCGCTTGATTAAGGCAGCAACACTTCTTGAGTAGCTTGCGGTAAGTTTGTCAAAGCTACGATTAAACCAACCGAAGAAGCCTTTTTTCTCAAGGTTATGACCCTTAGGGATCGGCTTTAAGATTGTTGCACATAGTGCTGGTGTAAACGTTAGCGCTAAGAAACCTGAGAAGAAAATCGATACCGCCATCGCAACAGCAAATTGACGATAAATAATCCCAGATGAACCCGACATAAATAAGAGTGGGAAGAACACGGTTATCAAGACTAAGGTAATACCCACAATTGCCCCAGATACCTGAGGCATGGCTTTAATGGTGGCTTCAAGTGGTGGCAAGCCTTCAGTGGCCATAATCCGTTCAACGTTCTCCACCACCACAATCGCATCATCCACCAGAATACCAATGGAGAGCACCATGGCAAACATGGTCATGGTATTAATCGAATAGCCAAAGAACAGCATGCAGGCCACTGTACCTAATAAGGCCACAGGCACAACAATCGAAGGAATTAGGGTATAGCGGAAATTCTGTAAGAATAAGAACATCACCACAAAGACCAGACCAATCGCCTCAATCAAGGTATAGAATACCTTCATGATGGATTTCTCAACATAGGGCGATGTGTCATAAGCGATCACATAGTCAACTCCTGCTGGGAAATAGCGCTTTAAGCTTTCTAGTTCCGCTTTAACCAGGCCAGCAGTTTCTAGGGCGTTCGCATTCGGTGCCAGAGACACGGCAAACGCTGCGGTCGGCTTACCATTCAAACGCCCTTGGAAGTTATAGGAGTCTTGACCGATTTCGACTTTAGCGACGTCTTTAAGGCGCACAATGGCACCACTCAGATCGGAGCGTAGAACCACGTCTTCAAAGTCTTTAACCGTGTTTAATTCGCCATTCGAGCGAACAATCGCACTAATAGTTTGGTCTTCTGGTGTCGGAGGTGAACCCAATACACCCGCTGAAACCAACATATGCTGCTCTCTTAAGGCATTATTCACATCGCTCATACTCATGCCAAAACTAGTTAGCTTATGCGGATCGACCCATACACGCATGGCACGCTGAGCACCAAATAATTGAAAGGTACCAACGCCTTGAACTCGAGATATACTGTTTTTAACGTTACGGGCAATGTAGTCTGCTAAGTCAGCACTTGAGTAAGAGCCATCATCCGATGTTAAAGAGCCTAAGAGTAAGAAGTTACTGTTGGCCTTTGCGAAGCGTAAACCTTGTTGAATCACCGCTGAAGGCAGGGCTGCCGTCACGTTAGAGACCTTATTCTGAGTCTCAATCTGCGCCATCTCTGGGTCTGTGCCTGGTTCGAAGGTCACCTTAATTAAGGCATTACCGTTGGTGTCACTGGTTGAGTCATAATAAATCATCCCCTTAGCACCGTTCAGCTCATCCTCAATAATACTAGTAACGGAACGAGAAACTTCTTGAGGTGAGGCTCCGGGATAAAAGGCACTAATTTCAATAGTTGGTGGTGCGACTTCAGGGTACTGCGAAATTGGCATGCTTGGAATAGCTAACAAACCAACAAACGAAATTAAGATAGCAACCACCCATGCAAAAATGGGACGGTGGATAAAAAATTGTGGCATGTTCTTCCCTTAGTTCGCGTTAGAAGCTGCAGGCTCTGAGGATTGACCTTGCTCTTTACCTTGAGCTGCTGGTGCCGAATCCGCAGGCTTAGCATCAGGGTCTTTAGACCATGGTACTGGATTCACTGGCATACCTGGACCAATTTTAGAAAAGCCCTCTACAATTAATTGATCGCCAACAGCAACACCTTCAGCCACAATCGTGCGATTGCCGATAACCTCTGCCTCTTTAACAACAGTAGGAACAACCTTACCATCGCGTACGAGTAACACATTACTACCGCCATCAGAACGACGTTGTAACGCTTGTGTAGGCACTAAGATCGCTTGCTTATTGATACCACGAATAATTTGCACGCGGACAAACATGCCTGGTAATAGAATATTGTCGTGATTAGGGAAAATCGCACGTAAATTCACCTTACCCGTAGCCGGGTCTACGGTCACACCACTAAACAAGAGCTTGCCCGTATGTTCATAGACTGTACCATCTTCAAGCTCAAGTGATACGCTAGCGCTTTCACCATCATCCGCTCTTTCTAATTGTCCGCTAGCCAGTGCGCGACGTAAACTACTGAGCTCTGTGACAGACTGCGTAAAGTCGACATAAACTTCATTTAACTGCTGAACTTTAGCCATAGGTGTTGCACCCATCGCACTGACTAATGCACCTTCAGTCACTAAGTTACGATTAATAATACCGTCGATAGGTGATACAACATCGGTATAGGATAGATTGATTTTCGCTGTATCCAAAGCAGCTTTAGCGGCTTCAACCGCTGCCGCTGACTGGCCAGAGCTTGCCATCGCATTATCATATTCCTGCTTACTAACTGCATTCGATTTCACTAAGCTGGCATAACGATTGGCTAAACTGCGTGCACTGCGTGCCGTTGCCTGTGCTTGATTCAATGAGGCTTGTGCTTGATTGACATGTGCTTGATAAATAGCAGGGTCGATTTTAAATAACAACTGCCCTTCTTTGACTTGGCTACCCTGCTCAAAATGAATGCTTTGCACGATACCATCAACACGAGCACGTACATCAGCATCTTTCAATGCATTAATACGCCCTGGCAAGGTTGAGGTGATACGCGCTTCTTCAGTTTTGATGCTGATTGTGGCTACGTTCATCGGTGGTGATTGACGCTGTTCCTGAGGCTTTTTACATGCACTCAGCACAATCAGAGGTGTTAAAGCAAGTAATAACAAACCACGTTTGTGAGTAGATACAGTTGATTTCATAAATATTCTTGTTGGATGACGCGCTTGATAGGCCTATCGCGCGAGTAGTTGAGTAATCGAATATAGTATTATAAAAAGAAATATCTGCTTAGGCAAGTATTTTGCTTTAAGATAAGTGCTTATTTTTACGGTATGTTACAAAAAAAGAAGTTTTTTACAATAAAAAGGCCGCATTGTTATGCAATGCAGCCTTAAATATGGATAATGAGGATAATTGTCTATCTAGGCCAGGATCAAGGCATCATCGTCAATCTCTTCGCCTCGAACTTTCTCGAACATTAGTAACAAGTCCTTAACGCTTAGGTTCTTACGCTCTTCGCCGCATACGTCTAAGACGACTTTGCCTTGATGCAACATCACGGTCCTGTCCCCTACTTCTAAGGCTTGTTTCATGCTGTGTGTTACCATCATTGTGGTAAGTTTTTGCTCAGCAACGATTTTCTCAGTGAGATCTAAGACAAAACTTGCTGTTCGGGGGTCAAGGGCGGCCGTATGCTCATCGAGTAAGAGAATCTTGCTTGGTTGTAGCGCAGCCATTAATAAACTCACCGCTTGACGTTGTCCGCCTGACAGCAAACCAATACGATCACTTAAGCGATTTTCTAAGCCAAGGCCAAGAATTTTCAAGCGCTCACGAAATAAATCATGCATAAATCCCTTGACCGCACGACCCAAGCCGCGGCGTTCGCCACGTTGATAGGCTAAGGCCAAATTCTCTTCAATCGTTAGGTCCTCACAGGTCCCAGCCATCGGATCTTGAAAAACGCGTGCAATTTCGTGGGCACGTTGCCAGCTTTTCTTTTTGGTGACGTCTAACTCATCAAGTAAGATAAAGCCGCTATCAACCATAATCTCGCCCGCGATGGCATTCAGAAAGGTAGACTTACCTGCGCCATTAGAGCCAATAACAGCAACAAATTGCCCCTCAGGGATATGTAAGCTCATGCCTTGTAAGGCACGTGTTTCAATCGGGGTGCCAGGATTGAAGGTAATATGTAAATTATCTGCTTTTAACATGGCGCTTACCTTTTTAGCATCTTTTTAAGTTTTGGAAGAATTAAGGCGAAAGTAACGAGTAAGGCCGTAATTAAGTTCAAATCTTGTGCTTTTAAACCAATAAAATCGCTATTCAGTGCAAGCGCGATAAAGAAGCGATAAAGTATAGCGCCTAAAATCACTGATAAGGTCACGAGAACGAAGCGACGTGCGGTAAAAATACTTTGGCCAACAATCACAGCTGCTAAGCCAATAACAATCGTCCCAATACCCATGGAGATATCAGAACCACCTTGAGACTGTGCAAATAAGGCACCGCCTAGACCAACCAAACCGTTAGAGATGGCCATGCCGAGCATCACCATACGATCGCTGGCTACGCCTTGAGCGCGCGCCATGCGCAAATTAGAGCCAGTTGAGCGCATTGCGAGTCCAGTTTGTGTGGCAAAGAACCAATCAATGCTAAGCTTAGCTAGAATCACTATTAACATCAGTAAGATGGGGCGCCAATACATGTCTTCCAAGCCTTCTGGTTGTAAGACCGTGAAGACCGTGTCATTCAGAATTAAAGGAATGTTCGGTCCGTTCATAATGCGCAGATTGATGGAGTAAAGCGCCGTCATCATTAAAATTGAAGCTAAGAGATCCATAATCCCTAGCTTCACATTAAGCCAACCAGTAATCATGCCCGCGAAGCAACAACATAAAGTGGCTACTAGACTTGCCGTGAATGGGTCAAAGCCCTGGCTAATCATAACAGCGGTAACTGCCCCGCCGGTGGCAAAGGTCCCATCAACCGTGAGATCAGGAAAACGAAGAATACGAAAGGAGATAAAAACTCCAAGTGCGACTAAGCTATAAATAAAGCCTAGCTCAATCGCGCCTAAGGATGCAAATAAAGACATAGAAAATAGAAAAAATTACTCGATAATTTGGCTAGCTTCTTTAAGAATAGCGTCGCTCAGCTCAACACCTTGATCTTTTGCCGCCTTTTTATTGAGGTGTAGTTCAAGTGTTTTAGAGGTTTCAGAAGGAATTGTGCCAGGATTTTCACCATTGAAGATACGCGCCACAATTTTACCAGCTTGCTCACCCAGGCCATAATAACTTAAGCCTAAAGCAGCAATCGCACCACGCTTAACACTATCTGTATCCGAGGCAATTAAGGGAATATCCGCTTCATTACCGACTTTAGCCAATGCTTCA
>CAZIKJ010000204.1:0-1743 GCA_964539685.1 uncultured Pelistega sp. | reverse complement strand
CGGAGTTGTGCGTTTCCAAGGTGGTCATAACGCAGGTCATACGCTTTGGATTAACGGCCAGAAGACTATTCTGCGCTTGATTCCATCAGGTATTATGCATAAAGACACGACTTGCTATATCGGTAATGGTGTCGTGTTATCACCTGAGGCCCTGCTTAAAGAAATCGCCGAGCTTGAAGCGGCGGGTGTTGATGTGCGTTCACGCTTAAAAATTTCTGAAGCAGCGACCTTAATCCTGCCCTATCATATTGCCATCGACCAAGCGCGTGAAAGTGCTAAGGGTGAGAACAAGATTGGTACAACAGGTCGCGGTATTGGCCCTGCTTATGAGGATAAAGTGGCTCGCCGTGCGATGCGCGTGCAAGACTTATTCCAACCTGCTATCTTTGAAACTAAACTCAAAGAAGTGGTGGAATATCACAACTTTATTCTAGAGCATATGCTTAAAGCGCCAACCGTTTCTTATGAAGAGATTAAGCGTCAATGCCTAGAGTGGGCTGAGCAAATCAAGCCTATGGTAGCTGATGTTGCAGCACTCCTGTATGAAGTGAAGAAAGCTGGTAAGTCGGTACTGTTTGAAGGTGCACAAGGTGCTTTATTAGATATTGACCATGGTACATATCCATTCGTCACGAGTAGTAACTGTGTCGCCGGTCAAGCTGCCGCTGGTGCAGGTGTGGGTCCTTCATCCTTAAACTATGTTTTAGGAATTACGAAGGCCTATTGCACACGTGTGGGTTCAGGTCCATTCCCAAGTGAACTTAATAATGAAATTGGCGCGCATATCGCCAAGGTCGGTCAAGAGTTCGGCTCAGTAACGGGCCGTCCGCGTCGTTGCGGCTGGTTTGATGCCGCAGCGCTTAAGCGTTCAGCGATTATCAATGGTATTGACGGTCTATGTGTGACTAAGCTTGACGTACTTGATGGCATGGAAGAGGTCGGTATTTGCGTCGGCTATAAGCTTGATGGCAAAGAAATCGACGTATTACCTTATGGTGCTGAGAATGTAGCGCGCGTAGAGCCAATCATCGAGATGATTCCTGGCTGGTCTGAAGTGACTAAGGGCGTAACGCAATACGATAAATTACCTGTTAACGCACGTAAGTTCTTAGAGCGCATGCAGGAGATTTGCGAAGTTCGTATTGATATGGTTTCTACGGGTCCAGACCGTAAAGAAACAATCATGTTGCACAACCCATCACAAGGCTAAACAACGATGAGCGTTCCTCCAAGCACAGACAGTGATTTATGGGTAAGTTGGGCGGAGTACAACCGCCTAATTGAGCGCTTAGCGTTAACCGTCTATGAATCCAAGTGGAAATTCGATACGATTGTTTGCTTAGCACGTGGTGGTGTGCGTGTCGGAGATGTATTATCACGCATCTTTGATGTACCACTAGGGATCTTAGCGACAAGTTCATATCGTGAAGCGGCAGGCACGATGCAAGGTCAGTTAGATATTGCCAAATTCATCACCATTACACGCGGTACTTTATCGGGTCGCGTCTTATTAGTCGATGATATGGTCGATACAGGCTTGACCTTCAGTCGTGTACACGATCACTTATTGCAGCAATTTCCTGCTATTGAAGAAATGCGTTCTGCTGTATTGTGGTGGAAAGGCCACTCGAAAGTAGAACCGACATATTTCGTCGATAAATTGCCTAAGAACCCATGGATTCATCAGCCTTTCGAAGATTACGACAGCTTACGTCCGCATCAACTCGAAGCCTGGATCCGTAA
>CAZIKJ010000203.1:0-5435 GCA_964539685.1 uncultured Pelistega sp. | reverse complement strand
GTGCAGCAGCGGCTGATACATCTTTACCAGCGACCAAAACGTGTACATCGGCACCAAATTTGGCCGCAGCGGCTACTGTGTTCAAGGTTGCCGCTTTAACGCTCGCATTATCGTGCTCAGCAATTACTAATACTGTCATCTTAAATCACCTTTGCTTCATTTTTTAGTTTGTCAACCAAGGTTGCCACGTCAGGCACCACGATACCCGCTTTACGTGCAGCAGGCTCGACCACTTTCAGAACTGATAGGCGAGGTGTTACATCAACGCCTAAATCCTCAGTAGAGAATGTATCGAGTTGTTTTTTCTTGGCTTTCATGATGTTAGGTAGAGTCACATAACGTGGCTCGTTCAAGCGCAAGTCTGTTGTGATAACAGCTGGTAACTTGATATTTACAGTTTCTAAACCGCCGTCAACTTCACGTACCACTTTGACGCTATCTGCAGAGACTTCAATTGAATTTGCAAACGTCGCTTGTGGCCAGCCTAAAAGCGCTGCCAACATCTGACCTGTTTGGTTTGCATCATCATCAATTGCCTGTTTGCCTAGAATAATGAGCTGTGGTTGCTCTTTATCAGCAACTGCTTTCAGTAATTTAGCAACAGCAAGTGGTTGTAATTGTGCATCTGTTTGCACTAATACGCCACGATCCGCACCAATTGCCATGGCTGTACGAAGGGTTTCTTGACATTGCGCAACACCACAAGAGACAGCCACAACTTCCGTTGCCACGCCCTTCTCTTTAAGACGCGTCGCTTCTTCAATGGCGATTTCATCAAATGGGTTCATTGACATCTTTACGGTCGCGATATCGACGTCCGTATTGTCAGATTTCACACGTACTTTGACGTTAAAGTCAACAACGCGCTTTACAGGTACTAATACCTTCATCCAGTCATCTCCTACAATGGATTATAAAATAATAAAGCAAACAGAATATTCTATCATACACTTGTTTGCATACAAGATAAACTAATTAATGCTTAAGTCTACCTTAAGCAGAGCTAAATACCAGCCAAGGTTTTCACATGCTCTACAGCGCTACGACCGAGGGCAGACAACTCATACCCACCTTCAAGAAAGCTCACAATCCGCCCTTCGCAGCACTCATCCGCAACATCCATGAGCTGTTGCGTCAACCAAGCAAAATCACGCTCAGTTAAGTCAAGCTGGCCCATATCATCTTCACGATGCGCATCAAAACCTGCAGAGATCATAATCATCTGCGGCTTATAGTCGCGCATCTTCGGCAGCCATTGATCCTTAACCAATTCCTCAATGACTTTCATACGCGTATAGGCAGGTACCGGGATATTGACCATATTCTGCGCCACATTCTCAGTCCCAGAGTGTGGGAATAAGGGGTGTTGGAAGAAGCTGAACATCATAATATTTGGGTGATTTTCAAAAATCTTCTCAGTGCCATTGCCATGGTGTACATCAAAGTCAATCAAAGCAATCCGCTCGAGTCCATACTTGTCAATCGCGTAGCTAGCGGCCACACACATATTATTAAAAAAACAAAACCCAGTGGAGCGATCTGGTTCGGCATGATGACCTGGTGGGCGTACGGAGCAGAAGGCATTTTTCGCCTTACCGGCCATAATTTCGTCCACGGCTAAAATACCTGAACCTGCAGCATGTAATGCGGCTTGAAAAGTATGTGGATTTAAGCAGGTCTCTTCAGTATCGATATTAAAATAACCACTCTCTGGGATATTATCTCGAATAAAAGAGACATAGTCAGACTTATGAACACGTTCTAGATCCGTTACACTGGCCTTGGGGGCCTCAAGTTCACGCACATAATAGGCGACCCCACTCGCCAGCATACGATCATTAATCGCATCTAATCGTTGTGGTGATTCAGGGTGCCATGAGCGCATCATATGCATGCGACAAGTGGGATGCGTAATAAATAATGTCTCCACGCTATTCCTTTATTCTAGTTAACATTTAAAGCAATAGACCACTCAAATAATAGAGTTGATTTCGCCCTTCTTTTATCTCTATCATAAACGACTTTAACGAGTTTTGCCTTGAGTAGTATTGCCTATGTAAGAAATTGTTTTATTACGGTAACTTAGCGATTCAAGTCTGCTTGAGGAATTATGTTTTTTCTCTCGCCAAGCATTTAACGGTACAATCTATCCATATAAACTTAATGGAGAGTTTTTTGTGAAGCGTAATTTTCTATCCAGTTGCCTACTCGTAGGCGCCAGTGTCTTACTCAGCGCATGTGCGAGCACAGTTAGCCCTCAAGCGAGCAGTCAGATCCATTCAGACACACCTTCAAGCCCTCGAAAAACAGGTTGGCAAGTGGAGAACTCGCCTTTGAGTGCACAGCCTGCTACCTTTATCCAACAAGTCTCTGAGCGCTACAATATCCCAGCACATTATGTTCGTGATATGCTCAATCAAGCGCAAATTAATGATCGCGTTATTAGCTTAATGAGTCCAACAACGACCGCAAGAGTGAAGCGTCACTGGCCTACCTATCGCGGACGATTTGTTGAACCGATCCGTATCCGTAAAGGCACAGAATTCTGGAATGCTAACCGTACAGCACTGGCTGAAGCCGAACGTCAATATGGCGTCCCTGCAGCAGTAATCGCGAGTATTATTGGTGTGGAAACAGTTTACGGCGAACAACTCGGTAGTTTTAAGGTGCTTGATGCTTTATATAGCTTAGGTTTCCACCATCCTGATAGCAGCCGCCCTGAAAAAAGCCAGATGTTCCGCAATCAATTAGCAGCACTGATCGAGTTAGATCATAAGGGGCTGTTTGATGGTAAGAGTGTTTTGGGCTCTTTTGCCGGTGCTTCTGGTCTACCCCAGTTTATGCCAATCAGTATCTTGCACTATGCGGTTGATGCAGATAAGAGCGGCAAGATTGACTTACGTAATAGCCGTAAAGACGCCATTTACTCGGTCGCCAATTTCCTAGTTAAGCATGGCTGGCAAAATAATACACCCATCTTCGCGCCGGTGAGTCTACCTGCTAACCCTGCTCGCTTAGTTGATGGTGGTTTAGATGCTAGTGCCTCATGGAGTGCTTTACAGAGCCAAGGTGCAACAACAAGTGTCAAAGGTGCGCCTTGGCAACAAGGCCAAAGTATCGGTGTGATTGATCTTAAGGACGATGTGCGTGGCCAGCATCAGTATCGCACAGCCACTAAGAACTTCTTCGCGATTACCAAATACAACCGCAGTTATTTTTATGCAACTTCGGTTGCTGATTTAGCCCGTGAGTTAGCGCAGATTCAACGCCAACAAGGACACCAAGTCACCTTGCCATAAGTAGCTCGAGTATCTAGCAATATCACGGTTGCGCACTGCCAACGATATCTGACTTAAAGCAAATAAGCGCTAATTTCTTATCCTTGAAATTAGCGCTTATTTTTGTCTGTCTTATTTTCGAACTTATGCTCTGAGGTAAACACCTTAGCCACGGTCCAGATAAGGAATATTCATTCCTACCAACTCCAAATAACACATCACGCAACCTTAATCAAAATCGCCAGCCCTTTAACTAGAGACTTAAAAACAATTCCATACTTGGTCAGCCACTTCCAGCATAAAGTTGGGATCACGATAAAGCATAAATATCGTCCCTAATGCTAGCAGCAATACTACTCCTAAGAAGAGTTTCTTTACGAAAGACATCATCGCCTACCTAATTTAAGCTACCTAACTTGAACTACTTAACTCCACATTACCTAACTTGAACTACTTATTTGAGCTAGCCTTTTCAGCTACTTATTTAAGCTACTTATTTCAGCTGCCTACTTGAACAATTTAGCTTGCCCCAACTATTTGAGCTCGCGACTTCATAAGCTCCAGCTCACTTAAACATATCGTATGCTACGACTAAGCCGCCGCAGTTTGGCGTACAATTGCCGTCTCTTTCATCGGCACATGCACCAAGACAGAAACAACACTTAATGCAATGGATACATACCAAATCATATCATAGTTGTTATAGCGGTCATAAATAACTCCACCTAACCATACCCCTAAGAATGCACCAATCTGGTGGCTAAAGAACACAAAACCGCTTAACATGGAAAAGTGACGTACACCAAATATTTGGATCACGATAGAGTTGGTCGGAGGTACGGTTGACAGCCATAGTGTACCCATTGCGATGGCAAATAAATACACGCTCCATACACTAATCGGCATTGTGATAAATACAATGATGACGAGCGCACGAATCGCATAAATTCCCATTAAGAGATAACGCTTAGGATAGCTCTGCCCTAATACCCCGATAATGTATGTACCAAAGACATTGAATAAACCAATTAAGGCTAATGCGGTACTCGCAACATCGGCTTGCATGCCGAAGTCTTTAATATAGCTTGGTAAATGCACACCAATAAAAACCACTTGGAAACCACAAGTAAAGTAACCAATCATTAATAAGCAAAAACTACGATAAGTAAAGGCTTCCTTAATGGCTTGGAAAATACTTTGATCGTGCGTCGCCGCCTGTCGGCTGAGTTGTTTCTCACGCAGGCCTCGTGCTAGTAGGATAATAATGAGCGTTGTCATGGCTAGGAAGACTAAGGCATTTTGCCAGTCTAGCCAATTGATTAAGAGGTTCTCAACAGGCATCATAAAGAACTGCCCAAAAGAACCAGCAGCCGCTGTAACACCCATGGCCCAAGAACGCTGCTCAATCGCAATATTGCGACCAAGTACACCATAGATAATGGAATAAGTCGTGCCAGCTTGTGCTAAACCTAATAAGACCCCTGTCGTTAAAGCAAAGCTTAGCGGTGTTTCACTGAATGCCATGCCTAATAAGCCCAAGCAATACGCAATCGCACCACCGATAATCACGCGATAAGCACCAAAGCGGTCGGCTAACATACCAGCAAAGATACCAAAAACACCCCAGCTTAAATTTTGTAAGGCTAAAGCAAATGAGAAGACCTCGCGATCCCAACCGTTCGCTGTGGAAATAGGTGTTAGCCATAAACCAAAGCCGTGGCGCACACCCATCGATAAGGTGACAATAAAAGCACCGCAAATCAGAATTTGCTTTAAGGGTAATTGCGCAGGCGTATCATTAGAGTCCTGGCTGATTGAATTTGACACACAAACTCCTCGGGTTTCTTCGTCATTTAATATAGACGTAAACTTTATGAGCGCCTTAACAGAAGCTTAGTTTCGCGCCTCTATCAGCATTAAACTTAAGCCTTAAACCTATTGTTTGCCCTTAAGCAAGGGCCAGGCTTTATTCAAGTAATAACACATCGACCAGATAGTCAGAACCGCAGCAATATACACCAATACCTGGCCAACCAAGTAAAAGTCTATGCCATAGTAAGTCTGCGCAAACAGTAAGCAAGGAATCGCACTCATCTGCGCCGCGGTCTTAAACTTGCCTAACCAATGGACGGCGACACTATCTCGTGCGCCAATGGT
>CAZIKJ010000202.1:0-3158 GCA_964539685.1 uncultured Pelistega sp. | reverse complement strand
AAACTGGCCAAGCAAGTAGCCATGCGCACCATGGATTTCAACAAAATCAAACCCAGCTGCTTTAGCACGCCGCGTACTATCGGCAAAGTCTTGAATCACTTGCGCAATGTCTTCTAAGCTTGCTTCACGCGCAGGCGTTGTAGCTTCACGATACACACTGCCATCGGGATTACGTAATGAGGTACGTAGGCCTTGAATATTATTCGCGCTTGCAGAAATCGGTGCTTGCCCATCATCCAATAAGCTTTGATGTGAGACGGCACCACAATGCCATAACTGCACGGCCATCTTGGCCCCCTTGGCATGCACGGCCTCGACAATTTCTTGCCATGCCGCCTGTTGTTCATCGCTGTATAAACCAGGGGCGCCACCATAGCCACGCGCACGTGCTGAAATATTCGTCGCCTCAGCAATCAATAAGCCCCCGCTAGCACGCTGTGAATAATATTCTGCAGCCATGCTTGATGGCACCTCGCTCGGCAACTGAGCACGTAAGCGAGTTAAGGGGGCTAAAAAAATTCGATTTCTAACTTCGGTCCCTGCTATTGATAAAGGGGTAAATAAGTTGGCGTAATTCATTGGCTGACATCCTATTGTCCTAAAATTGCTATCAATCATAACAGGCGAACCCTATGAATACCAAGTAAACCCTAAGCAATTCAATGTTCCAAATTTGCAAGCAATCCACTTAATCGACTCGCTTGGCATCCAAGCCAGCACACTTATTCGGCTACAAAACGGTTTAAGACGAGAAGCAAGAACCCTCTATAAGAGTTTTAATGTAGCAAAACTTGACAAGCGATATGTCTGTGTTATCGAAAAAGACAACACCACATTGAGATTGAAATAGAAATGAAGAAAGCTCAGACCTGCCTCCTTCATACGATGCTATAGCGTCACAGAGACATAAATAAGGTATGAGAAAGATTAACGGTGCAGAAGGATTCCTCACCACGCAAGCGCATAAGCTTACTACTTTCACAAGAGGATTGAGTAAGCGATCCGCCTCTGGTTACAGAGGGAGAGAAAGTAACCAGAGGTTTCACGCGACTACTTAAAGCAGCCGTCGACTATGTCGACCTCACTATTATGACAAAAAACATTGCTGAAATATTTCTTATACTACTTTTCCAGAAATATTCTTATTCCTAAGTTAGGCACTACTTTCTTCGCAATATGCATGTAAGTCCCCTGACCCATAGCATTTTTCTAAGTAATGCACTCTCACTCCAAGCAAGAGCAGACACTAGTTGGGCTTAAAAACACACTCTTATTTTATACTCAAAGTTTGATATACGCCCTATGTGCTTAAATCTTATAAATTTTCTACTTATGCTATTTATAGATTGCGCTTATCTGCATCAGAATCCGCGCTCTTTTCTCGCTCTAATTTATCGAGGGTTTTACTAAGTTCTGCTTGATGTTTCTGTAGCCGTGGACGGATTAAATAAACCCACACCACCCAATGGAACACGATAGCCAAGACAACAAGAGCAATTAAGATATAAATATACGCATTAGATTGAAAAATATCTGACATATGTCTTCTCGCTTTAGATGAATCGCTTGATTGATTAAGTACATCAATTCTAAACGAATACAACAGGGTGTACGCACACTTAGACGAAGATTCGTAAATTTGAACGGAGTAAAAAACCAGTCTTGACCTAGATTCGCCCATTTAGACAGGCATAAAAAAACTAAGCTTAGGTCATTTCTTACGACCGAAGCTTAGTTTAATTTTTAATCGTTAAGCATGAATTAAAGCTTAAACAAAAGCCTAAAAAAGCTTAACACTAGAACGAACCGAATATAGTGCCTAATGTAATTACGACAGCAAGTGCAAATACTGGACCAATAATGGTCACGGCCGCAATATTCATATAGGACTGACGATGATTCATACCACAAATCGAGAGCAAGGTAATAATCGCACCACAATGCGGTAAGGTATCGAAGCCACCCGCGGCAATCACGGCCACACGGTGTAAGAGCTCTGGGCTAATGTTGTTTTCAATTGCCATACGCAAGTAATCGGCACCAAGAGTTTGCAAAGCAATACTTAAACCACCTGATGAGGACCCCGTGACACCCGCTAAGGCCGACATGGCCACTGCTTCAGAAATCAAGGGATTGCCAGGCGATACGTTCAAGACTAAGTCACGTAAAATCGCAAAACCGGCGAGACTCGCAATCACGGCACCATAGCCTACCTCAGAAGCCGTATTAAAAGCTGGCAGCATAGAGCCCAATGTGCCCTTATTAATCGTGTCTTTCAGATGCTTCCAACGTGGCCACGCCATGGCAATTAACCAGACACACGCTAACACCAAAGAAATAATAATCGCCCACATGCCAGTCTTCTTAGCAGGGTCAAGACTAGTAAAACGCTCATTCACGGCGAAGAAATCCATACCTGGAAAAATCACATACGTAAATAAGGCATTCAAACCAATCACAAGAATGAGTGGCGAGAAGGCCAACCAGATTGGCATTGGATTAGTTTCATCAATGCTTTCATGCTCAACGCCATCATTGTGTTGACCATAACCTTCGCCTTTAGCTTGTGCGGCTTTAGCGCGGCTATTCAACCATAACCAACCTGTTGCGAACATAATGATAGAGGCGATAATACCTAAACCTGGAGCAGCAAATACATTGGTGCCGTAGTAAGGAATCGGGATGGCATTTTGAATCGCTGGCGTACCTGGCAAGGCCGTCATCGTGAAGGTGAAGGCACCAAGCGCAATCGCTCCTGGAATGATACGCTTAGGAATACCTGCTTTATAGAACATCACTTTGGCGATAGGATAGATGGCAAAAGCCACCACGAATAAGGAAACACCACCGTAAGTTAAAGCACCACATGCTAATACCACCGTCAGGATGGCATGCTTAGGACCTAATACACGTGTGAACCAATGCGCGATACTCGAGGCAGCACCAGAATCGGCGATTAACTGGCCGAATATAGCACCCAGCAAGAAAATAGGGAAAAAGGTCAGCAGATATTGCCCCAAAGCACCCATAAAGGTTTCGGTGTAAATCGGCAACATTAAACTAATATCACCCGATAGTAAGACGGCTAAGGCGGCCATAATCGGCGCAAGGATTAATACGGATACTCCCCTGTATGCTAAGAACATCAGCATAAAAAG
>CAZIKJ010000201.1:0-5884 GCA_964539685.1 uncultured Pelistega sp. | reverse complement strand
TGTGAGCAGCGTCTTGAACACTGGCTTTAGCGTGAGTCGTTGTCGCGGTAGTTGCACTTGTTGCCGCCGTTGCTGTACTTGCTGCGGCTGTTGTTGCTGCTGCGCCTGCACCGCCCAATAGGCTAGTCACTTTAGCTAGACCACCTAATAAATCTCGGCTTGTACCCTGCACACCTAAAGCAGAAAGCGCATCTTGGTCTAGGAAACCAGAGACCATCTGAGTTTGCTCGCCTAATAGCTTGCTAAAGCCCGCCACATTCAGACCACCACCAGCGATCTTATTTTTGAAGAAAGAAAGCACGAGTGGTAATAGCATACCGATGAAAGACTTTGCGCCAGCGCCAGATACGCCTGTACCCTTACCTAAGTAGTCTTCAATCGCTGAAGATTGAGTACCGAAGATGGCAGGAATCAGGCTCTTACCAAGCTCAATTAAGCTGCCAGACTGATTCGCACTCGCCGTTGTTTTGCCAGTAAGAATATCTAATGGATTTATGTCGAATGGAGTAGACTTAATTAAATCAAAAAGGCCACCTGCGCCTTCTGCACTACTAGATTTCTTGGCCATACCGCCAAGTACCATGCCTAAACCCTTGTTTAATAAGCTGCCTGCGTTGTCATTCGACACGCCTAAGCTCTTAGTGACTTGACCTAATACAACATCACGTAATGGTCCAGAAATTAATTGGCCTAAATCAAAACTCATGATTAATCCTTAAGAAAAAGACAATTTAACCCTTCTATGGAAGGAACTTAAAAAGCTTATCATTAAATAATCACGGCTGATGTTAAGACTTGTAAATTGATCCGTAGTCTTTGGATTACATAGTTGTTGTAGCGATTAAAACAACAGTTTTAATTCACTCTTACAGAATAGTAGCAGGTGTTTCGGCGTGCAGCAGTTGAGCAATCTTATTGCCTGGACCCATAATCGCCACCTTAGGTTGGTGCGCAGCGGCCTCGGCATTATCCACATAAACATAAGACATAATAATCACAATATCGTTCGGCTGTACGAGACGGGCTGCGGCACCGTTCAAGCAGATGACACCACTACCACGCTCGCCAGCAATCGTATAGGTCTCTAAGCGAGCGCCATTGTTGTTATTGACGATATGGACTTTTTCATTGGCCAAGAGGCCGACCGCATCCATAATGTCTTGGTCAATCGTGATGGAGCCAATATAATTTAGATTCGCCTCGGTCACTTGGGCACGGTGAATCTTACTGTTCATCATCATACGGAGCATGGGAATACCTTGTTAGTTTTTCAGGGGTTGCAAGAAAGGCTAATCATAACCAATTTTTTCTATGTGTTGGAGAAAAAAGGCTTTTTATTTACCATACTTGTCCTTTACCTAAGACAAAGAAGTCCTTAGACGTCGAGACATAATTTGCCCAGAATGCTGTCAGCGCTTAAGACCTGCATCAAGTAGCTCAGCAGCATAAAAAAATCGCTACCTGTAGAAAGTAGCGATTTGCTTATTTATAAATGATTCATGACGTAGTGGGGCACAATTCCCGTCTCTTGAATCGCTTGCTCCCAATTTAAGGTTGAGCTGAAACCCTGACCAACTACTAAAGCGGTATCTAAGCCAGCAAAACGAGCACCTAGGATATCGGTATGCAAGGTGTCACCGACCATCAGTACCTCATCAGGGTAGACATCCTCAGGCAAGCTGGATAGGGCTAATTGGAAGATGGACTTATAAGGCTTGCCAAAAGCGTGCAGAGGCATATTCACGGCCTTAATTAACTCTTGTGCCACAAAACCTGGCTCGATAGAGAAGTGATCCTCTCTAGGTGCAGCGAGATCTGGGTTGGCTAATAAGACAATGCGTGGACGTGCGCTTAGAGAGGCGATAAGGCGCTCAGTTAAGCTGAAGTCATAGTTAATCGTAGATAACAAGACAATACCATCCACTTCATCCATGGCTTCAGGACGCTCGGCCAGATTGACAAACTCACCGCGTAAATCATCGGTTGGTGAACCTATCGGTGTAATTGCGCCCCAATAACCTTCAGGTTCCTTTTTGAGGTAGTAGTTCAGCGCATCGCGGCTGCAATAAATCTCTTCGGCCGCAAAGTCAAAGCCGAGACGGGCAAACCGATTCACTAAACCTTGCGTCGGTGTGCTTCCTGCGTTACTGACCACTCGGACATGATGACCACTGGCGCGCAGCGCTTGAATGCGCTCCACCGCACCAGCGATGGCATCTTCGCCGATATTTAACACACCAAAGGCATCCAGAAAGAACGCCTTATAACGCTCTTCAAGTCCGCCTAAGTCTTGCTGGCGTCGATATTGCACAGGAAAACTAGCGGCCGGGAAGAGGTCACGTAGGCCTTCATAGATGGCGAGAAGTTCAGCAGAGTTAACAATGGGCTTCAAATTAGCTTTTTCCTTACTTTCATGGTGATCCATTCACTAACCACAACCGTTGCAAGGATGACAATAAGCAGCATGGTCACCTTGGGCCAGGCTAAGGTATTTAAAGCGGATTCAAGCTTAACCCCTAGTCCCCCCGCACCGACCAAACCGAGCACTGTAGATTCGCGTATATTAATATCCCAGCGGAAAACCGTTACACCAGCGAGTGTAGGGGCCACTTGCGGCACCACTCCCCAGGTCATAATCTGTGATTTACTTGCGCCAGTTGCCTCAATTGCCTCGACTTGGCTGTGGTCAATTTCTTCGATTGATTCATACATGAGTTTACCGATGAAACCAATGGAACGCAAGGCAATCGCGATAATCCCTGCGAGCACACCAGGACCTAGAATAGAGACTAAGAGGAGGGCCCAGATGAGCGAGTTAATTGAGCGCGAAGCGACGATGATAAAGAGCGCGAGAGGACGTAAAAAACGCGTACTTGGCGTCGTATTACGCGCCGCTAAAAATGCCACCGGAACGGCCATCACCGTACCCAGCGCCGTGCCTAAGGTGGCAATATTGAGAGTCTCCCACAATGCCCACCAGAGGTCATTGATGGATAACCAATCGGGCGGCACCATACGACTGCCAATATCAAGTGCACGATTTGGCGCGTCAGTGACGAACTCCCAAATCGTATCTTCGGTCATGATTTGGAAAGCCCAACTGATAAAGGCTAAGAGCAAGACCCATGCAAAGAAGGTGAGTAGCCCTTGCTTTGACGTACGCTTTGACCAAGCGTGAGAATAAACAGTATCTGTTGTCATAACATTTTCCGACGTAACCAGCCAGAGAGATATTCAGTGAGCATGACGATGACGATAATAATCAGAATAATCGCTGCTGCTGAGTCAAACTCATAGCGATCCATGGCCGTGTTCAAGGTAGCACCAATACCACCTGCACCCACAATACCAATCACCGCAGATTCACGAAAGTTAATATCTAAACGATATAAGGAGAGACCAATTAAGCGTGGTAATACTTGTGAGAGAATGGCAAAGTCGAGGATTTGCAGGTAACCTGCCCCCGTAGACCTTAAGGCTTCAAGCTGAGAGGCTTGAATTTCTTCCATATCTTCTGCCAGCAGCTTAGCCATAAAGCCAATCGTGGCAAAGGTGAGCGTCAAGAAACCCGCAAACGGCCCGAAACCGAACATCGCCACCAAGAAAATGGCCACGATAATTTCGTTCAGGGTTCGAGAAATCGCAATGATGCTACGACACAAGAGATACACCCATGTTGGCGCAAGATTGCGTGCTGCACCGACCGCAATCGGAATGGAGAGCAAGACACCTAGTGCAGTTGAGGTGATGGTCATGGTAATGCTTTCTTTAAAACCAATCCAAATATCATCACTGCGACTAAAGAAGTCGGGTTGCAAGAAGCCTTGGACAAAAGCCCAGCCGCGTTCTAAGCCTTGGCTAATACGCGCCCAGTTAATTTCTAAAGAACCAAGACTAAGAATGAGGTAGACAATCGTTAATACCCAAATAAGGCGACGGATATTACTGCTTTCGATAAAAGCAGGCTTCTTCCATTGTCTGGGCCATTGTTGGGCTGTTGCCGTAGATGCACTAGGAGTTTGCATCGAGGTATTATTCATGACGTAACCTTATGCACTTTAAGCGATCTCAAGTGAAGCATTATCCGCTTCCTTTAAGGATAAATCATTTTGTACGCTTTCTAGGTTCTTAGTAATACTCGTCCAGTCTTCAGCGCCATAAATTTGCGTGAGTACATGCTCATCAATCGCTTTAGCAGGGCCGTCATAGACCAAGTTGCCAGCACGTAGACCGACAATACGCGGTAAGTATTCAGTGGCTAAAACCACATCGTGAATATTCACGATAGCCGCTAAACCACGCTCACTACATAGCTCTAAAATCAAGCGCATAATCTGACGTGAAGTCTTCGGGTCCAGACTGGCCGTTGGCTCATCGACGAGGAGCAGTTTAGGACGTTGAATCAAGGCACGGGCAATACCCACACGCTGACGTTGACCACCTGAGAGTGCATCGGCGCGCTTATTTTCCATGCCACGCAGACCCACACGATCTAAGAGTTCATAAGCTTGGGCAATATCATCACCTTGGAAACGACGGAACCAACTCGGCCAAAAACCCATATAACCTAGGCGACCAGAGAGTACGTTCTCCATCACGGTGAGGCGCTCAACTAAAGCGTACTCCTGGAAAATCATACCGATTTGACGACGCGCTTGGCGCAGCTCATTATTGGATAACTTAACTAAATCACGCCCCTCAAGCAGGATTTCACCTGCACTGGGCATGATAAGACGATTGATACAGCGGATAAGTGATGATTTGCCAGCGCCTGAAGGCCCAATCAGGCCAACGACTTCACCTGATTGGACCTTAAGGTCGATATTTTTTAAAGCAAGATCACCCGTGCTGTAACGCTTTTCGAGGTGACGAATTTCTAACATGCGTAGCTTCTACCTTATTTACAATCGTAGCTAACGTTCATTGCCGTGTCGATGTCACGTACAACTTGCCAGTACTCTTTGTAAGTGATAGGCATGAACTTCTCTTGTGGTGGCTCAGCCTTGTTGAACTCTGTTGCTAAGCCAGAACCTTCCCAGTTGAAGTTGAAGAAAGCGGCCTTCACTTTTTCAGCTAGTTCAGGCTTCAGGTTATATACATAGCCGTAACCCGTTGTTGGGAACGATTGTGATTTGTAGAGAATTTTAGTTTGCTCAGGCTTCACCACACCACGCGCTTCCATACGGCCTTTTACCGAGTTAGCAATCGCTGCAGCGGGGTAGTCTTTATTCGCTACACCTAAGATTGAGTTGTCGTGCTTACCGCTGAATACTGGCTCGTAGTCTTTACCGGCTTCCATCTTGAACTCTTGCTTTAACAAGGCTGAAGGCGCTTTATAGCCTGAGTTAGAAGTTTCCGATGTGAAGGCTAATTTCTTACCCTTGATATCTTCGATTTTCTCAATACCGCTCCCTGGGTAGGTGATGATTTCCATCTCGTAACCGTAACGGTCATCTTTCGATGCCATCATGGTGAACGGTACAAAACCAGCACAGTTAACCGCTAATGGGTTAGAACCAGTGTTGAAACCCGCAACGTGTAGACGACCTGCACGCATCGCTTCAATTTGAGCGGCGTTGCTTTGTACAGGGAAGAACTGAACTTTCTTACCCGTTTCTTTCGCTAGGTGGTCGATGAACTCTTCCCAAACCTTACCGTATACCGCAGGATCTTCAACAGGCGTGTAAGAGAACACAAGTACCGAAGGATCAATCCAGTCCTTAGGATCAGTTGGCGCATCAGCTACTAAGTCACCGTCGGCATCTTTGTAGCGGGCATCCATCGCTGTTGCTGTTAATGGGATAAAAGCGATTAATGCTGCTAACGCTGTATGTTTAAGTTTCCACATAATAGTTCGCTCCAAACAAAACTAATAGTAATAAGA
>CAZIKJ010000200.1:0-2154 GCA_964539685.1 uncultured Pelistega sp. | reverse complement strand
GTCTGGGTGCGGCCCATGCTCGGCTTAATGCTGACTTTATAGCCTGCATTCTCCAACATCTGAATGGTGTCTGGGCTAAAGCCAAGTTCTAAGCGCAGTTCATCGGGCAGCCATTGGTGATGAAAGCGTGGGGTGTTGGTGGCGGCCGCAGCGTTCATGCCGAAATCAATGGTGTTAATAATCTGCTGTAGCACGGTGGTAATAATCCGTGCGCCACCTGGGCTACCAGTGACGAGCCAAGGTTTACCGTCTTTCAATACCATGGTAGGGGACATGGAAGAGAGGGGGCGCTTATTCGGTTCAATCGCATTGGCTGAGCCACCAATTAATCCAAAGGCATTCGGCGTACCTGGTTTTGATGAAAAGTCATCCATCTCATTATTTAATAAGATGCCGGTATTGCCTGCCACGATACCACTACCAAAGTTTAAGTTTAAGGTATAGGTGACAGCCACGGCATTACCCTCTTTATCAACTACAGAGTAATGGGTGGTTTGGTCACTTTCGTAGGGTGTCAGGTTGGCGGGTTTTATGGTCTGGGCGGGTGTGATGTCGCCCTTGAGGACGTCGTCCGCGATGGCTTTGGCGTACTTTTTACTCATCAGCGCTTTCATCGGCACCTTCACAAAGTCACTATCGCCAAGGTATTCGGAGCGATCGGCATAGGCGCGCTTCATGGTCTCGGCAATTAGGCTGATGGTTTTAGCGCTATTCACGCCTGACTCTTTGATGGGGAGGTGTTCAAGGGTATTGAGCATCTGGATGATGTGAATACCGCCTGAACTGGGTGGTGGCATGGACACAATCTCATAACCCTTGTAAGTGCCGCGCACGACTTCGCGCTCAACGGCTTGGTAATTGGCCAGATCTTCCTTCGTAATTAAACCATCGTGGGCCGCTTGGTCACGGACGATTTCATCAGCAATTGCGCCTTTGTAAAAGGCATCAGGGCCTTGTTCAGCGATCAGCTTCAAACTGGCGGCTAAGTCCTTTTGCACCAGCTTATCGCCTGTCTGCAAGGGAGCTTCGTCTTTAAAGAAAATCGCTTTGGTGCTGGGCCATTGGCCGAGATTATCTTTTTCAACTTGAAGGAGTTTGCCAAGGGTCGGGCTGACCTCATAGCCTTGCTCGGCGAGTTCAATCGCGGGTTGTAGAACCTGCGCCAAAGGCAGGCTGCCCCATTGGCTTTGCGCATGTGCTAGGCCAGCGACGGTGCCTGGTACGCCAACCGCTTGATGGGTGTACCAGGATTTGCGCGGAATAATATTACCGATCTCGTCTTGGTACATGGTGGCTTTCGCAGCAGCGGGGGCTTTTTCACGAAAATCTAAGGCGATGGTCTTATTCTCAGCGGCATTATGCACAATCATAAAACCACCACCACCAATATTGCCGGCGTTCGGCAGGCTGACGGCCAGAGAGAAGCCAATCGCGACCGCCGCATCGACGGCATTGCCGCCTTTCTTGAGAATTTCTAGGCCGATTTGACTGGCGACATGTTGCTCAGTAGCGACAATGCCGTTTTTCGCTTCCACAGGGCGAAAGACATTCATCTCGTAGTCCTAGTTATGCGTCGCCGCTTGCGCGCTTGGGGCAGTGATGGGGACTGGGCTTTGGCGCGCCCAGGTGGTGGGGCTGAGGGTAAGGCCTAAGGATAACCCTAGGGCGAGACTTGAACTTAGGAAACGCGATGTGTTTTTTGTAATATAACTCATTGATTTCATGACAACTCCTCAACGAATGGCACGATGGACTGACTTATGCTGAACGACGCCCAGCATAAAACCAGCAAGTTTCTTTTTAGCATAGCCAAAGGACTTATGCTAGCCTTAATGGTCACGTGTGCTTTTGGCAAGCCCCCTGTGGAGCTCTTAGTGAATGCCGAATAAGTAATGTATGAAAGTATGAATTGATGTTTAACTAAGCAGAGTAAATATGAAAATTTTTTTTAGTTCTCGCCGTAAAACCCCGTCCTTCAGATTGGGGATATAAGACGAAAGAGTTGAATGTGGATACGCCGCTAATGCCGATGAGGTCGGTGCGATCAACATATTAAGGAGGCCGTAATCGCTCCGTAGTTTTGGCTATGGGATGGTAAGGATTGTTGCGATCTCCCACTCTCTTTAAATTCGAAGCTTTTTATTGCTGATTAGG
>CAZIKJ010000199.1:0-14341 GCA_964539685.1 uncultured Pelistega sp. | reverse complement strand
TCTCGGGTCACAGCATAGCGTTGCATCACTAATCGACCTGTCCAACAACAATCACCTTTATACTCTAAGCCAAGAATTGATTGAGTCGAACGCTTTTCGCGTAGAGAATAATCATAGCGCCCTACCGCATATAATTGGTCGGTTAAGGGCCATTGTCCGGCAATACTTAGATTCTCTTTGCCCGGCAATTGATAGGCAATGGGTACTGGCTCACCTTTTGCATTCACCCTAACATTACCATCTCCGTCATAGAGATAAAAAGGGTCTCGCTGATAACGATAGGTCAGAGACAGTGAGGTCAGGCGCTTAGGAAACCAACGAATTGAGGCATAGGTCTGAGCAATCTTCTTCTCATAGGTATCAAACTGAATACCCGTCTCAGTATTTAAGGTATCGGTCAAAGCAACAGACAAGTTCGCTAAGAATTCAGATTTACTTTTCTCGCGCAAGCGTTCAGCATTGCTCAACGACACTTTCTGTTCATCGAAATAAAATCGTTGCGCTAATTGCAAGGCCATACGCTCATTGCCCGTCTCCTCATCCAGCCAACGCGAGGTCACGCCTAAGGCTAAGAGATTGGCATCGTTAATTCTATCCCAACCACCGACATAACGATTTTCACTGAATGCAGTACCAAAGTTAAACTGACTAATACTGGTATCATAAAGTGGAATACTCGCTTGATCCTTGTAAGGAATACGCAAATAATACAGCCTGGGCTCTAAGGTCTGAATCCGTGGCTTGCCAAATAAAGTCATATTGCGTTCAAAAGTCATGCCCGCATCAAGCGAGAGAATAGGCACCACCCGTGAAATGCTCTTATCCTGTGTGCCCGCTTGGCTCTTAAAGCCATACCAATCCGTATTATATTGTGATAAGTGTAGGCCAACCTTCGGTGTGACATACCAACCAGGGCGCACGATTGGATAGGAAAGTTGGTTATAAGACACCATCCGTGTTCCATTCCAACGGCGATGCTGCCCCTCGTGCAAAGGAAACTCGAATTTAGTCATGGTATTCTGCGTGCTCGCATCAAATCCATTCCAGTCAAAGCGCTGACCACGCACCATAAACTCAGGCATACGATTGTACTGATAATAGTAGCGCGGTGTCTCGCCTGAAAAATCATGTAAAGACTGATATTTCAGCATGCGCAAATAACCTGACCAATAGTCATAGCCACTAAAGGTCAAACTAACAGATTGCGGTAGATAAGTACGATCGGCTTCGTTAATAGCGATCTTCGTAAAGTCACGAAAGTAATCACTATCGGAGGCACGATTAAGGTTAATATTTAAACCAAAGTTAAGACCTGCCACCTCGCCTAATTGCTGGCGATGCACCCATGAATAAGTCCAGCGCTTATGCCCTAGCTGACTATCACGTGCCATATAGTCCATACTGAACTGACCACTATAGGATGGCTGTAGATAGCGGAACTCTGCGCCTAACATAGGCCCACGCTTACTCACGTAGCGCGGAAACAAGGTCATATCGTAATTAGGTGCCAGATTAATAAAATAAGGAACCATTAAATCATAGCCACTACGTGAGGTATAGCCCACTGTTGGTACTAACACACCAGTTTTCTTCTCACGACGCACAGGGAATGTAAAGTAGGGTGACCAGAATACAGGGACGCCAGCGATATACAGGGTCCCGTCCTCAGCGATACCCTCATTTTCATCATTATAGATGTCCACATTAGGGGATTTAACATACCAGAAGCGATCCTGTGCCTCACCACAATTACACGCTGAATATAATGCATTGGTCAGGCGCACGTGGTTATCATCAACCATCTCGGCGCGGTCTGCATGCCCTGCTCCGCCATCAGACATGCGAAACACGGGGGACTCAATCACCCCTGTTTTCTTATCGACATTATATTTTAGACCTGGGCCTGTGACTAAGGTACCGTCACGCAACAGGCGTGCATTACCTAAGGCCTCAACCTCGCCAGTAGTACGATCATAAGTAATGCGATCACCCTTGAGAATGGCATCAGTACGGCGAACTTGGGCATCACCAGTTAGGGTAATCTTATTCGTATTATCACTGATTTCCGCCTGAGCACTATCTGTGAACGTAACAATATGATCACGATTCTGAATGATATTTTGTAGCATAGGACTTTCAAGTAATGAAGGCCCTTGAGCGCCACCAATACCTAAAACTTGTACCTGCTGTGCTTGAGCCCATGAGGCTAGCAAAAGTAAAGATACTCCACAAACTTTACGCACTAAAAATTCTCATCCTATAGGATTTGTCAAAATATCAAAAACTATGTGTAAACATTCAGCTTCACAGACAAAACTAGATTAAGCGACTAAAATAATGTCTTGAATCAATATACTGATGCGCCA
Organism: uncultured Pelistega sp.; assembly: GCA_964539685.1. GTDB lineage: Bacteria > Pseudomonadota > Gammaproteobacteria > Burkholderiales > Burkholderiaceae_B > Taylorella. The sequence goes on along the minus strand of CAZIKJ010000199.1, from coordinate 11,975 downwards.
TTATAAAGTAGATAAACTGAATACGAAGGATTTGCGGAGCTTGTCGTAATAATTTTTACGCAATTTCTCGCTAAATTATTAGCACTTCATTCGAGAATTTTGTGCTGGCTTTTTTCAAGGATATTGTTTTTCAAATACTAGCTTTTTGTGAAACTTTAGTTTCCCTGCACTAGTTTATCTCCCTCGCTTTTAGCTATTTGCTTAAGCTCGGCTTTCTTGCTTAACTTTATACAATTTCTGCCTTTATGTCCCTAACTACTGATTCACGCCTTGAATTATTGAATACTTGGTTAACCGACTTACAAAGTCAATATCACTTAATCCTTGAGAGCTTGCGCCCTGCGTCTAGTGATGCGAGTTTCCGTCGTTATTTTCGAATTGACACTGATAAGCACCCTTTAATTGTGATGGATGCACCGCCAAGCCATGAGGACTGCAAACCTTTTATTAAAATCGCTGAAAAACTTAGCGCTGTGGGTTTAAATACGCCTAGAATTTTAGAGCAAAACTTAAACGATGGCTTTTTGCTTTTGCATGATTTAGGTGAGCAAAATTATTACCACCGCCTGCAATCACCCATTCAAGAGGACGAGCTGAATAATTTATACCGTGATGCGCTAAGTGCCTTGGTAACCATGCAAACTGCTGATGCCAGTGATTTGCCTGTCTATGATAACCAGCGCTTACGTGATGAGCTTGACCTGTTTCCAACTTGGTATATCGAGCAGCACCATAAAGCCACATTAAGCGAAACTGAAGCTCAACAATTACAACAGATTTTCGCTACCCTAGTTGAGCACAATGCTAAGCAAGCACAAGTATTCGTCCACCGCGACTATCACTCTCCTAATCTGATGGTTTGTCATGCTGAGCACCAGGGTCCTAATCCTGGGATTATTGATTTTCAGGATGCTCTTTTAGGACCCATCTCCTATGACTTAGTCTCATTAGTCATGGATGCAAGGACCACTTGGGAAGAGCCACAACAATTGGATTGGGCCATTCGCTATTGGGAAATGGCACGCGCCGCTAACTTAGCCGTCCCTGCTGACTTCGCCGATTTCCATATTGATTACGAGTTTATGGGCTTGCAACGTAATTTACGCATTCTTGGTGTATTTGCCCGCCTCGCGATTCGCGATAATAAGAGCCATTATCTACAGCATATTCCACGCGTGAATGCCTATGTGCGTCAAGTGGCTTCTCGTTATTCCGTGTTTAAGCCCTTGCTGCGCCTACTTGATCGTTTGGATAATATTGAAACCAAAGTGGGGTACACATTTTGATTCAGGCTATGATTCTCGCTGCGGGGCGCGGTGAGCGCATGCGTCCGCTCACTGATACTTTACCTAAACCGCTCCTCGAAGTCGGCGGCAAACCCTTAATCGTCTGGCATATTGAACGCTTGGCATCAGTAGGCATTACCGATATTGTGATCAACCACGCATGGCTTGGTCATAAGTTTGCCGAAATTCTAGGCGACGGCTCACAATTTGATGTAGCGATTCAATATTCTGCTGAAGAAGTCGGTCTAGAAACTGCAGGAGGTATTGCCAATGCCTTACCCCTGCTTGGCGACGCACCTTTTTTAGTGATCAATGGCGATATCTGGTGTGATTGGAATCCTATGCACGTGATGCAGCACCTTAATCCCTTAGAGCAAGGTCAAATCCAAGCATGGTTGCTTATGGTTGATAACCCTGAGCATAACCCCAAAGGGGACTTTTACCTGGATGCGGGTGGTAAATTACACCACGAAGGCCCAGAAAAACTGACGTTCTCCGGGATTGGCTTATATCACCCCAGTCTATTTCATGGCATACAAGCTGGTTCTATCGCTAAATTAGCCCCTCTATTACGCTTAGCCATGCAACAGCAGCAAGTTTTGGGCAGTCACTTTACTGGGCAATGGACCGATGTCGGTACACCTGAACGTTTACAGCAAATAGACCATGCAATACGTCAAGGGCTAACGGTATAATTATATTTATCTTCGCCCACCATTTTTTTATATATCCGCTAAAGAATTTAATTTAAGTAGAAAGGTTTTTTAAGATGCTTAACTCACGCAAACAAGTCGTTTTCACGCCTTCTGTGTATGAATCTAGCTTGCGCCGCAATCGTCGCATGCCGCGTGGTCTTGTCACCCTCATTACTGGCATTCTAATTGGTGCTGGTAGCTATTGGTTTTTGCAAACTAACTATGGCCCACAACGTTTAAGCATTGAAGAGTCCGCCAAACTAAATGCCTCTGTTTCTGAGCTGTCTCAGACCAAGCAAAGTCTTGAACTTCAACTTGAAGAAGCCAAGCAACAGATAGACACCCTTCGTAGCGAAGCGAAAGCCATGGCGATGGTTGCACAGACAGCCCCAAGCCCAGCGGAACCAAGTACTCCTGAAGCCGCTTCCACAGAAAGCAATGTCTTTAATCCAATTGCACCGCTGCCAGAACAAGCACAAACCTTGCAAGCAGAAGATATCGCCGCTCTGCGTCAATCACTCCCACAAGACCCCGCGAATACGCCAGTCGGTCTACGAGTGGGTAATTTTACAGGTGCTATTGGTACGATTAACTATGAATTAGTATTAACTAAACGTGATGAAACTGGCCCTAACTTCCCTGCTCGCGTAGAGATGGTCACTGAAGGGCGCTACCGTAACGGCAAGGTTGGCTATGCTCACCTAGACCCTATTAATATTACGGCTGATGAGTATGTCAAATTAAGTGGTACTGTGAAATTAAGCCAACCCACCTTAACCCCCCGCTTAGTTGAAGTACGCGTTGTGAATACGCAGAACCGCAGTGTACTAGCCTCTCGTCGCTTTGATGTACAAGCGATACCGGCAGCTGAAACACCCACAACAGCAAATTAATCGTACAAATTAATTTCAAGCCATTTCTTATGGCTTGCAGGAGCGGCTAAGTTTTGGCAAGATAGGCATATGAACAAGCAACTTACTAAAATTATGGTCGTTGATGACGACCCTGACTTACGTCAGCTCCTAGCCCAATATCTCAATCGTCATGGTTACGATACCTTATTGGTGCCTGACTGCAATGATTTATTGCAACGCATCACCAAGTTCACACCGGACTTGATCGTGTTGGATAGAATGTTGCCTAGCGGCGATGGTGTTGAGGCCTGTCGTAATCTACGCGCCCAGAAAGAAGATATCCCTATTATCTTGCTGACTGCTCGCGATGAGGCAGCCGACCGCATTATTGGCCTTGAGTCTGGTGCGGATGATTATCTCGGTAAGCCTTTCGATCCTCGTGAGCTCTTGGCGCGCATTGAGACTGTATTACGCCGAAAAAAAGGCCCTTCTACTCTGATTAAAGAGACGCCTATTAGCTTCGGTCCCTTTACCTTCGACCCAGCGCGCCGTCAACTACTCAAAGATGGTCAAGTGGTGAAACTAACGGGTGGCGAAATTAATCTGCTTGAAGCCTTTGTTAAGAATCCAAGCAAGCCCTTATCACGTGAGCGTTTACTCGCGTTGGCTCGTGATGATGACGAAGGTGAACGTAATGACCGCGCTATTGATATTGCTATCTTGCGCTTGCGTCGTGCGCTTGAAGATGATCCCAAGGACCCTCGCTGGATTCAAACCGTATGGGGTATTGGTTACCGCTTCTCACCGAATGCCTAGCTTGATACCGACAAGGGTATCAAGCGGTAATATCTGGTTACTCCATTAATACCGTATGGCATGAAAAAGTTTCGGTTTACACCCCTCAGCATTCGCTCGCAAATTTTATTGATGATGCTTGGTACGATCTTGATTGTCCAAGCAGCGATGTTCTTTGCCAGCAATTATATGCGTGAGAAATTTCTCACTGATGTGGTTTCTGACCATATCACGACTACGATTCGCTTTATTCGTGCCTCAGTAAACCTACTGCCCCCAGAACAAAGAGCCCAATTTATTTTTGATGCCTCCAAAGGCAAATGGAATCTCTGGTCGCGTCAATTACCACAAGGTGCAGAACGACTACGTCAAGGACGATTGCATCGCCAAAATCCGCAGAACGCCCAAAATCAGGGCAAACAAATTAACCCCTTAACGACAACGAATCCTGAAGTCTTTGATACGCAACGCAAGGCTGTGCCCAACGAGAAGCAATCCGCCATTCAACTGCTTTTCCCGCACTTAAACGAACAGAAACCTGCACCTAGAGCACAGCGTGAGCTCTATCGTCAACATAATAATTCCCAACCACAACATCATATTGAGTACCCTGCCGGTGATTTGCGTAATGATTTACGTCAGATGATTATTCGCATTAACCAAGACTTAGATGATGGCACGCGCGTTGGGTTTTCGCGTGGGCCACAGGCTACCCTGTATATCTCCTTACAACCTGAACTTAATCTGCTCGATAATACGTTAATTAAGGAATGGTTAGTGATCCCCTTAGATCGAATCGACCCACATAATAATAATTTCTTATTGATTGCTTGGTTGGCACTGACTGCCCTATTATTGGTTGGAGCGGGTCTATTTGCTTGGCACATCACAACACCATTAATGCGTTTAAGTCAGTCGGCCGATAAATTAGCACGTGGCATTCATGCCAAGGTCAGCCCTTCTGGTCCGTACGAGACACGTGCCTTAGGTGAACGCTTTAATGCCATGTTAAATTCATTAGAGCAGGCCAAAACAGTACAGCAAACACTTTTAGCCGGTCTGCCGCATGACTTAAAAGGTCCTCTTGCACGGATGCGATTACGCTTAGAAATGTGTGATGATGAAGAAATGAAAGCAGGCATAGGCAATGATGTACAAGAGATGCAAGGCATTATTGAGCAATTTATTAATTATGTTCGTGGCTCTGATCCCGCACGTTACCAATTTGCACGCTTAGACCTTGACCAATGGCTAGATGAGCGCGTAGGTGCTTGGGAAGGCGCAGGCAGCCCTGTTTCCTTGCGTCAACGACCGAATCAGCCCTTATTTATTTCTGCTGACTCACTAGCACTAGGGCGTTTATTAGATAATCTCATTAGCAATGCGCTTAAACACGGCAACCCACCCGTTGAAGTATATCTCTCGAAAATCGATAAGCAGCACGCCTTAATTTCTGTTTGCGACCATGGTGAAGGAATTCCCGCCGAGCGCCGTGAAGAGGCCTTACGAGCGTTCTCACGTTTAGATTCGGCTCGCACTAAGACAGGCAGTGTAGGACTAGGACTCGCCTTAGTAGAAACTATTACACATGCGCATCAAGGTCGCTTAGATCTGAAGGATAGCGAAGCGGGCGGCTTACGAGTGGATATTACACTCCCTCTATTGCCCGCCTAGTGAGACTCCCTCCCGCCCGGCTTAGTGACTCCCTCCTGCCCTCGTGAATGCCACATCACTTGCCCGGCGTTCACGCCCAAACATATCTCGGTAAATCCAGAATACGCAAACCAATAAGATGGGCAGGAGCATCAACATAACAAACAACAATAAGCGTAAGGTTTCAAGTGAGTCGATACTTTCCCAAACAGTGAGATCGTCTTACACAAAAAATGGGAAATAGGTAAACCCCAGACATAACAAGACAATACTGAGCACGAAAGCAGTCAATACAAATGGCATGTAAGCAGTTAAGCGATTCAGCGCACTATACTTTAAAAGAATTTCCACCAAGATAAAGGTTGATAGTATTAAGACCCAAATCAGAATCACTAAATCCATATTCCACGTGCTTAACCACTTATATAAGATACCTGTATTGACGAAAGCCAAACTCACGGACAAGCTCGCCAATCCTGCAGCTGATAGGCGTACACAGCGCCGTGCCGTCACACGAGCAAACTGCTGCAAGCCTCCCTCACTACGCATCACAAGCCACGTTGCACCTAACAACATAAACATCGCCACCGTGCAGGCCGCGATAAATAAAGCGAAGAACTCATTGCCTACATCACCTTGAAAATTCACCGCCATCTTCCCTAGGATCCAGCCTTGACCGAAAGCACTGAGTAAGGAACCGACATAGACCAAGATCAACCAGTACCGACGCTGCGCTTGCGGCGCTCGCAAATGAAATTCGAAGGCCACATTACGACTAATTGCCCCTACAGCGACAAAGACCAAGGGTAAATAAAGCTTGCTAAAAATCAGTGCCCAAGCCTTAGGAAAAGCAGTTAAAAATAAAATCGCTCCAAATAATAACCAAAACTCATTCATATCGCGCCATGGACTTAGCATGGTTAAAACACGATCTCGTTCCGTCTTTTGCGCAAATGGCAACAGCAAGGCCGCACCTAAGTCAAAGCCATCAAGCAGCAAACCCAATAAGAGAATCACAAAGAAGATTGCCAAGCACAGTAAGGGCATCCAGAAAGCCGCATCGACCACATTCAGCCCCAAAGAAGCCGCTAATCCATCAATCATGCTGCCCTCTTACTTTTGAACACAGACACCCACATTTAGGCCCCTGATGATTTCCGCTAATGCTCATGCTGTTCTCCTAATCTTACGGACTGGCACCACCCCAAAACGAGCGGCATGATACAACATTTGTAAAAAACCAAGCAATAAAGCAATAAATAAAGCCAAGTAAACGAATGTACTAAAAGCCAGCGGCCAAAATCCTGGGTCACGAAACACATCAACAATGAAAATAGCCTCACCCACCAATGCAGGTAAATCATCTTGTGCAAGCAACAAAAAGCCGATGAATACCAAAATGGCGGCGGAAAATGTCAGCCACGAATAAAGACGCAATAGGGATTTAGGCATTCGGGCAGCATCCTTTTTCAAGTAGAACTCCCACCAACTTGCCCATAAAAGAAAGATCGTCATGAGGGATAAGCATAACTTGAACAACATAATCGCCCAATGATCCGGAAAATGATAAAAATGCCCAATCTGTGTCTCATCGACATAATTCCACAGCATTAAAACCAAGCCTAAAACGAGCGCGAGCAAACCTGCTCCAGTACCAATTTTGAATGTCAAATTCTCCATAGCATTCAGCGGCCTTCTCAAGCCCTGCCACGCACTAATCCCCATCATGAGAAAAGCCTGAATCGCTAGACCTGCAGCAACGAAACCCACAGCACGCCAAATAATTTCGGGCTGGATTAAAATACTCTGCCAATCCACGACATGGTGGATACCGTTTACGACTACGGTGCCAAGAGGTTCGTGTACCCATGAAACCACAACAAATATCAGATACAAAACCGCACTAAAACTCAAACCGGCACAAAGAATGGCCGTATTATGGAGCCAATTTGAGACGCGATTCATCTGATACAGCATAATATTGAGAAATACCAACTTACTCACAAACGCTAATAAGACCACTAGACTCAGAATCGGGCCGACCACGGCGACGACTTTCATCAGTAAGGTAGGCCATACCGTACCTACTTGAATTAACAGAGGAATGGAGACGGAAAAACAGAGCGTTACGCTTAAGGCAAAAAAACGCACCCAAAAGCGATAAACACCTAACCAAGCTTCATTACCTGTACGGTGCCATTGCCATTTACAAATCAATAAGATCCATAAAGCGGCGAAAACCCCACAAGCAAGTACATTTAGCAAGCCAAAAGTGACAAAAAACTGCCAAGTAGCTAGAAAAAGAGAAGATAGTCCCCACATAGAGATAAATGTTTTTGCATAAAACGTCTATTCTAATGAGTCTGACGACCGAACGTGGCAAAATGTCTATTGTTTTGTGAATTCTAGATTTTTCATAGTATGAGCACCCATAATCCTGATATACCTGTTTCAAATTTTTTACGTACCATTATTGAGAATGATCTCTCTGATGATCGCTTTCAGAACAAACGCTGGGCGGGTGTTCCTGGCCCTGCTTCGGTGCAAGATAAGGGCACTAAAGACCCTGCACGTATTCGCACACGCTTTCCACCTGAACCCAATGGCTACCTCCACATTGGACATGCTAAAAGTATCGTCCTAAACTTTGGCTTAGCCAAGGATTACGGTGGCCAATGTCACTTACGCTTTGACGATACGAACCCCGAAAAAGAAGAGCAAGAATACGTTGATTCCATTATGGAAACCGTGAAATGGCTCGGCTTTAAGTGGAAAAGCAAGAAAAAGAACTTCGATAACCTCTATTTTGCAAGTGACTATTTCGACTATATGTACGAATTTGCCTTGGCCTTAATCGATAGTGGCGATGCCTATATTGATGAACAAACGGCCGATGAAATTCGTCAAAACCGTGGCACCCTGACCGAGCCAGGCACTAACTCGCCATGGCGTGATCGTCCTGCCGAGGAGTCACGCCAACTGTTTATCGAGATGCGCGAAGGCAAACATCCGAATGGCGCCATGTGCCTACGTGCTAAGGTGAATATGGCGTCACCGAATATCAATTTACGTGACCCCGTGATCTATCGCATTCGCCATGCTGAGCACCATCGCACAGGGAATAAGTGGCCCATTTACCCAATGTATACCTATGCACATCCGATTGAGGACGCCCTCGAAGGCATTACGCATAGCTTTTGTACCTTAGAATTCGAAGATCAACGTCCCTTCTATGACTGGATCTTAGAGAAGCTTGCTGGTCTAGGTTTATTGAATGAACCACTACCACGTCAAACTGAGTTTGCTCGTCTTAAGATTAAACATATTGTTACGAGTAAGCGTAAATTACTTTCTTTAGTCAATGAAGGCCATGTTGATGGCTGGGATGACCCACGTTTACCAACCATTGCGGGCTTACGTCGTCGCGGTTATACGCCAGAAGCAATTCGCCTTTTTATTGAGCGACTAGGTGTCTCTAAAGCAGACTCATGGATTGATTACAGCATTTTAGAGCAAGCCTTACGTGACTCTTTAGACCCTATTGCTGAGCGTGCCGTCGCCGTATTAGACCCGATTAAATTAGTCGTTACTAATTACCCTGAGGATGCCGAAGAACTCTGCTCCGCGCCGAAAAACCCACATGACCCTGAAGCAGGCAAACGTGAGTTCCCATTCACGCGTGAAATGTGGATTGAGCGCGATGATTTCCGTGAAGAACCACCGAAAAAATACTTCCGTTTATTCCCCGGCAATACCGTGCGTCTGAAATACGCTTATGTGGTTCGCTGTACAGGTTTTGTGAAGAATGAGCAAGGTGAAGTGACTGAAGTCCATGTCGAGTATCTACCTGATACCAAGAGCGGTACACCAGGCTCAGATAGCGTCAAGGTTAAAGGCAATATCACTTGGGTAAGTACCAAGTACGCCATCCCCGCAACGGTTAAGCTGTATGACCGCCTCTTTACTGATGCATTCCCTGATAGTGGTGATAAGAACTTCCTCGACTATCTCAACCCTCACTCTGCCGACCAGGTACAAGCGTGGTTAGAGCCAGGGCTTGATTTAAGCGTAGGCAATCAATGGCAGTTTGAGCGTCTCGGTTACTTTATTGTTGACCCTGCTTCAAGCCCAGAGAAACCCATTATTAACCGCAGTGTAACCTTACGCGACGCATGGATCTAAGAGGATAAAGCAGTGAGTAATCAGTCAGATTCACATATTTTGGAAATCAAGAATACCAGTGTTATGGCCATGCGCTTGGTCGTGAAAACCACAGACTACAGTGCAGTGGCTGAAGCCATAGAGCGCAAGATGGCACAAGCAGGTGATTTTTTTCGTGGTGAAAGCATTATTATTGACGCCTACGGCATTGTACAACCCCTGCCATGGGATAAACTTGTCCCGCTTTTAAAAGGCTATGGTCTCAATATCCTTGGCATCTATACTAATGAACGCCTGCTACCGGGTGCGATTGAGGCGGGTTTGAGTCCGATTAATTTGACAGCAGCCAATAGTAAATCAGCGAGTCAGGCTAGCTCTCCTGCGCCGTCAAGCAGCACCAGTGCTGCCGCTTCAAGCAAAACTGCTACGGCACCCGCAGCTAGCACGGCGAGTTCTAGCAAACCACCAGCTGCACAAGCAGGTGGCGCTCAACCCACCATGGTCATCAAGCGTCAGCTACGCTCTGGCCAACGCATCTACGCCAATGACAGTGACTTAATTGTGATTGGTAGCGTAGGACATGGTGCGGAGATTGTGGCTGATGGCAATATTCACGTCTATGGTAGCTTGTTTGGTCGCGCGATTGCGGGTGCTAAAGGCGACTCTAGTGCGCGTATTTTTACCAGCCATTTAGATCCAGAACTGGTGGCTATTGCCGGTATTTATCGTCTGTTCGACGCTGACTTTAAGCCCGCTGGTCTGCGTAAGGCTGTGATTGTTGAATTAGAAGATGATACCTTAAGCTTTAATGAGATTAGTACCTAATTTTTTCTGCCACCGCCTAGACAGTAAGCGATGGCAAATCCCTGATATTCATCGTAAATTTTCACTCCCCAACAGAAATTAATCTGAGGGAAAATAAATCGTAAGATATCGTAAAAAGCGGTATTCTCACTGCACAAAAATCGCGTAATGCGTTAAGATTATAGAATTAAATTGAATCATAGGAAGAATGTTTCATGGCTCGTGTCGTTGTAGTTACCTCCGGTAAGGGTGGTGTTGGTAAAACCACCACAAGCGCTAGTTTCGCATCAGGTTTGGCCATGCGTGGCCACAAAACAGTGGTCATTGACTTTGACGTCGGTTTACGTAACTTAGACCTTATTATGGGTTGTGAGCGTCGCGTAGTTTACGACTTTGTTAATGTACTCCAAGAAGAAGCGACACTTAATCAAGCACTTATCAAAGATAAGCAACTTGAGAATCTCTTCATTCTTCCTGCTTCCCAAACTCGTGACAAAGACGCCTTGACACGCGAAGGTGTTGAGCGCATTTTGAATGAGCTAAGTGGTATGGGTTTTGAGTACATTGTTTGTGACTCACCTGCTGGCATTGAAACAGGTGCCCTAATGGCCGCCTACTTTGCAGATGATGCACTTGTGGTGACCAATCCTGAGGTTTCTTCAGTACGTGACTCTGACCGCATCTTAGGTATCTTACAAGCCAAAACTCGTCGCGCTGAAGAAGGCCAAGATCCCGTCAAAGAATTCCTTATCATCACTCGCTACAACCCTAAGCGTGTAGCCGAAGGTGAGATGCTCTCCATTGAAGATATTAGTGATATTTTACGTATTCCTATGCTTGGCGTGACTCCTGAGTCTAGCGATATTCTACAAGCATCTAACACGGGTATTCCTGCGATTCATATGACAGAAACCGATGTTGCACAAGCTTATTCGGATATTGTGGATCGTTACCTCGGTTCAGAAATCCCTATTCGCTTCACCGAATACGTTAAGCCTGGCTTCCTGAAGAAACTATTCGGAGGTAAGTAAGATGTCTTTTTTAAAGTTTTTTTTAGGTGAAAAGAAAAAAAGCAATGAAGTCGCCAAAGACCGTTTAAAGTTAATTTTAGTACGTGATCGTGGTGATGATGCTGCTCCTGACTTTTTGCCACAACTACAAAAAGAATTAATTGAAGTCATCTCCAAATATATCAACGTTAATCCAGGTGATATTAAAGTCAATCTTGATAAGCAAGATTCACTTGAAGTACTTGAAGTCAAAATTGAAATGTCACCCGAAGAAATGGCGGCTGCTCGCTTGAAACAATAATCAAGCCAAGTATCTTAGCCATCTTATGCCGCATAAGCAAAAATCCCTAGATTGAATAATCTAGGGATTTTTAATTGTTCGTGCCGAATGCTATTAGCACCTAATGCTTAGCGTAATTCAGACTTAAGTTATCAAAACTCAAATAACTTAAACCATAACCACTGGCGCTATTCTCTCGTGCAGACTATTTGCCTACTTGGTTACCAATCACGCCACCAACAGCAGCACCACCAACAGTACCCCAAGCACTACCACCCGTCATAATCGCACCCGCTGCACCGCCAATAGCAGCACCACCAATCGTACTCTTATCGCGTGTTGACATATGACCACATGCAGTTAAACTGAGGCTTAACGTACCTAGTAAAACAATCTTAGTTAATGATTTCATATTCATTGCCGTTCTCCTTCTTAAC
>CAZIKJ010000198.1:0-1827 GCA_964539685.1 uncultured Pelistega sp. | reverse complement strand
TTCTTTGATAAGACCCATGGCCACGCCAGCAACGTGATCACTTACAGGTACACCTGCATCCATCATCGCCAATGAGCCACCGCAAACTGAAGCCATTGAAGAAGAACCATTCGACTCGGTAATCTCAGACACGATACGGATAGTGTATTGGAAATCATCATGCTTAGGTAATGTGGCTACTAATGAGCGCTTAGCTAGGCGACCATGGCCGATTTCACGGCGCTTAGGCGAACCAAAGCGACCTGTTTCACCGGTAGCAAACGGAGGCATATTGTAGTGAAGCATAAAGCGATCACGGTGCTCACCCATGACTGAGTCAATGATTTGCTCATCAGACTTCGTGCCTAAGGTGGCAATCACGAGGGCTTGAGTCTCACCACGAGTAAACAATACGCTACCGTGTGTGCGTGGCAATACGCCCAAACGGATAGAAATTGGACGTACAGTACGTGTATCACGACCATCAATACGTGGCTCGCCATTCAAGATTTGGCCGCGAACAATCGCTGACTCTAAGTCAAATAGGATATTTTCAACCGCTACTGAATCAGGAGCATCTTCACCACGCTCAGCTGCTTGCGCCGCTAATTTCTCTTTCGTGTTGGCAGAAACTTGTTTTAGCTTTGTTGAACGCTCTTGCTTCTGACGGATTTGGTAAGCGGCTTTCAACTCTTCACCCGCAACTGCAGTTACTGCGGCGATCAAGGCTTCATTCTTAGGCGCTGCTTGCCAATCCCATTCAGGTTTGCCAGCCTCGGCCACTAAGTCATGAATCGCATTAATCGCTGCTTGCATCTGCTCGTGACCGAACACCACACCGCCCAACATCACTTCTTCAGAGAGTTGAGTGGCTTCAGATTCAACCATTAATACCGCAGCTTCAGTACCCGCAACAACTAAGTCCATCGCTGAATCTTTAAGTTGAGAAACTGTTGGGTTTAAAACATATTGCTCATTGATATAACCAACACGCGCCGCACCGATAGGACCGTTAAATGGGATACCTGATACGGCTAAAGCAGCTGAACTACCAATCATCGCTGGTACATCAGGATCGATTTCAGGATCTACCGATAATACGTGCACAATTACTTGAACATCGTTATAGAAACCTTCTGGGAATAATGGACGCAATGGACGATCAATTAGACGAGAAGTTAATGTTTCCTTCTCGCTTGGCTTGCCTTCACGCTTGAAAAAACCACCAGGGATACGACCCGCGGCATAGGTTTTCTCAACATAATCAACAGTTAGAGGGAAAAAGTCTTGACCTGCTTTGGCTTCTTTCTGTGCAACTACAGTGGCTAATACCACTGTATCACCCATAGATACCACGACAGCACCTGAAGATTGGCGAGCAATTTCACCAGTTTCTAAAACAACGGTGTGTGCACCGAATTGAAAAGACTTACTTACTTTATTGAACATAGACGTTCTTCCTTTTTAATTAATTTGCCTGAGATCACATTAAAATGCACCATGGTTCCATGCACTTTCAGACAAATTTTCAACAATAAAAAACCGCACACAGAACACCTTGGCACTGTGCACGGTCTCTAACCCGGGCTAAACTCAACCCTAGTCTTAATTACTTACGTAGACCTAATTTCTCAATTAGAGCGCGGTAAGCGTCTGGGTTACGACCTTTTAGGTAATCTAATAACTTACGACGACGGCTAACCATACGCAACAAACCACGACGAGAGTGGTGATCTTTCTTGTGCTCTTTGAAGTGTCCAGTTAACTCGTTGATACGAGCAGTTAATAAAGCCACTTGCACTTCAGGAGAACCTGTGTCGCCCTGTGCGCGTGCAAATTGACTTACGA
>CAZIKJ010000197.1:0-3451 GCA_964539685.1 uncultured Pelistega sp. | reverse complement strand
AGTATATGTTATCTGTAATGCTAATTAATCATAAAACATCAGTTGCTATTAACTCATTACACAAAGCCAAGCTATCTGCTAAAGTAACAGTCACATCATCAATCTCAGCCTAGCTGCTTATGTACGAGTCTAAAAACGATCCGCTCTTGCCAAGGCACCACTTTAGAAGACGCCTTGTACAGCATGTCTTTTATGCTTTATTAATATTATTTGTGACGCTAGCTATCGGTGTTATAGCTCATATCGCTTTAGAAGAAATCAGCTGGCATGATGCCTTCATCACGACGACATTTATCATCAGTGGACTTGGGACACTGGTCATGCCCACAACGGTTGCGGGCAAAGTGTTTATTGCCATTTACAGTTTACTGGTTAATTTGGTGCTTATTGGGACCTTAGCTACAGTGCTCGCCCCCATCGCACATCGTTTGGCTCATAAGTTTCATTTGGATGATGAGGTTCAAATGTGTTTCACGTCATATTAATGCAATATTTTATCTTGAAATTTAGTTCTTTTTGCTCGATAGTCATTTTGATTTTATGTTGTATCATATTGATGCAATATTTCATCTTGAAGCTTGATAAACAATCACATTGATTTATGAGGATGAGCTGAATACTTTATTTATTCGCCTCACAAAATGAGGCGAATGTGAGCTATATTTGACTTACCCTTTTTCAGGTCTTCCCCGTTCTATAGGGTGGGGATTTACAGCGAGTTCTGATAAATAAAAAAGAAACACGTACAATAATGGATTAAGAATAGAATAGTGACGCGAGCTCAATGGCTTGATGCTGATAGTCTGAGCTTGTTAATGGTCTGAGCTTATTAACTAGGCTCTAAATCTATCGTCTGATAGATCTAGTCCACTTGTAGATTCAGTTAAGGCTGAGCTATCCACTTATTCTCAACTAACACTTTAATTTAGCCTCCTCTCACACGAATGTCACAAGATACTAATCAAGCCTATGCTGGGCATACTCCCATGATGCAACAATACCTACGCCTTAAAGATGAGGCAGGGTCGATTTTATTGTTCTATCGTATGGGTGATTTTTATGAGATGTTTTTTGATGATGCGGTACGTACCGCTAGGATGCTCAATTTAACCTTGACCAAGCGTGGCACCTCGAACGGTGAGCCGATTCCTATGGCGGGCGTGCCTGTGCATGCGATGGAGCAATACTTGGCCCGCTTAGTTGCTCTTGGTGAGTCGGTGGCAATTTGCGAACAGATTGGTGATCCTGCCACGAGTAAAGGTCCCGTTGAGCGTAAGATTGTGCGCATTGTCTCGCCTGGTACCTTAACCGACGAGAACTTACTGCCTTCACGCGTTGATCGTCCTCTGCTAGCGGTCTTTAAACCAGCGAAGGGACGCAACCAGAAATTTGGTCTGGCTTGGATGAACTTGGCCAGCGGTGAGTTTAAAGTCTGCGAGACGGATGAAGCCTCATTGGACTCAGAAATCTTTCGGATTGCACCTGCCGAAATTGTGATTGGTGATTCATTTGAATTCGAAACCAGTTATCAAGGGGCGATTAGTCATACGGCTGATTGGCACTTTGACCTTAAAGAATCGCGTGAACAGCTACAGCAGTTTTTTGCCTTAGAGTCTTTAGCAGCGTTCGGCATTGATGAGTTAAGTAGTGCCATCTGCAGTGCCGGTGCGCTCTTGCGCTATGTGCAACGTAATCAACGACAATCGCTTAGCCATGTACAGACCATTGCACACGAGCAAAGTACTGACTATGTGATTCTTGATCCTGTTACGCGTAAGAACCTAGAAATTACTGAGACCTTATCGGGTGAAGCTGCACCCACCCTACTCTCTTTACTCGATCATTGTCAGACCCCAATGGGCAGTCGTCTCTTACGTAAATGGTTGCATCACCCCTTACGGGATAATCGTGCGGTACAGACGCGACAATTACGCATTCAAGCCTTCTTAGCGCCGACAGGTATGGATATTCATGCCACGCAAGCATTAAGCACGATTCGTCAGCAGTTAAATAATCTCCCTGATATCGAACGTATTAGTACGCGTATGGCCTTATTATCCGTGCGCCCACGCGAGTTGGCTTCGCTACGTGATGCGCTGCAGATGATGCCTGAATTTCATCACTACTTAATGCAGTATTTAGGCTTGCCGGCTGATGATGAGCTACTCGCACCTCTTTTAGGTGGAGCCGAATTAAGTCCCTATCTACAGGCGGTTCTTGCTGCTGAGCCGAGTGTGCAAGTGCGTGATGGCGGGGTGATCGCTGAGGGCTATGATGCGGAGTTAGATGAATTGCGTCTCTTAGCCAGTGATAGCGGTGCCTTTTTACTCGAGCTTGAAGCGCGTGAGCGTGAGCGTACGGGGATTACCAATTTACGGGTGGAATATAATCGCGTACATGGTTTTTATATTGAGGTATCGAAGGGACAGATTGATAAGGTGCCTGAGGATTATCGTCGTCGCCAAACCTTAAAGAATGTCGAGCGCTATATTACGCCTGAGCTTAAGGTCTGGGAAGATAAGGTGCTCTCGGCTAAGGATCGTTCGCTAAGTCGTGAGAAATGGCTATTTGATCAAGTGCTGGATAATTTGCAGCAATGGGTGCAGCCGCTACAACTGATGGCACAAAATCTGGCCTTAATTGATGTGTATGTGTGCTTGGCTCACCATGCGCAATTGCATCATTGGGTATGTCCTGAATTAGTGGATTCGCCGATGATTCAGATTGAGTTGGGCCGCCACCCTGTGGTTGAGCGCAGTATTGAACGCTTTACGCCAAACCATTGTGAGATGCACAGTGAGCGCCGCATGCTCTTAATTACGGGGCCGAATATGGGCGGTAAATCCACCTATATGCGTCAAGTGGCGTTAATTACTTTATTGGCGCGTGTGGGTAGCTTTGTACCAGCGAATCGTGCGACGATTGGGGTGATTGATAGACTTTTCACGCGTATCGGTGCTGCCGATGACCTAGCTGGTGGCCGCTCAACCTTCATGATGGAAATGATTGAAGCTTCATCTATCCTAGCAAATAGTACCGCGCATAGCTTAGTTCTGATGGACGAGATTGGACGCGGCA
Source organism: uncultured Pelistega sp. (assembly GCA_964539685.1). GTDB lineage: Bacteria > Pseudomonadota > Gammaproteobacteria > Burkholderiales > Burkholderiaceae_B > Taylorella. The sequence continues at coordinate 373 of CAZIKJ010000197.1, read as the reverse complement.
CGTCGACCTATGATGGTTTAGCGCTGGCCTGGGCCATTGCTTGTCGTCTTTTAAATCATAACCAGGCCTTGACGCTATTTGCCACTCACTACTTTGAGATTACCCGCTTACCTGAGCAATACTCGGCCGTCGTGAATGTGCATCTAGCCGCTACTGAAACCAGCCAAGGGATCGCCTTTTTACATGAAGTTCAAGAAGGTCCAGCCAACCGCAGTTATGGGATTCAGGTGGCGCAGCGTGCAGGGATTCCGCCAAGCGTGATTCGCCACGCTAAGCGTGAGTTGGAGCGCTTGGAAGATCAGTATAAGCCGCAGTTGGATTTATTCATCATTAGTGAGCGCGAGGATGAAAATCAGAATGACGACTACATGGA
>CAZIKJ010000196.1:0-4302 GCA_964539685.1 uncultured Pelistega sp. | reverse complement strand
GTTTACGCTATTCCTGGTAATTGTTTAATCGGGTAGGTGCGAGCCATCTACCCATTCAAGAAAGAGAATGATGATGAAACAAGTAATACGCAAGAGCACAGTACTTATCGGCGCCATGATCTTAACTGGTTGTGCTGGTTTGAAAGATGTCGACCATAAGTGGTGTCCGCCAGAACAGCAGGGTACGGTTGAGAATATTAGTTTAAAAGCTGATGCTTTATTTAAATTTGATAAGTCTTCAGCCCAAGATATGTTGCCAAAAGGCGTAGCAGAACTCAATGAATTAGCTGCTAAGCTTGGCGATGCCTACATTAAGGTGGATCAGATTACGAGCGTTGGTCATACTGACCGCCTTGGTTCTGACACTTATAATCAAGGTTTATCAGAGCGTCGTGCACAAACAGTGGCAGACTATTTGCAGCAACGTGGTGTACAGGCCCCATTCCTTGTGCGCGGTATGGGTGAGACTCAGCCAGTGGTAGAGTGTTCGCAAGAATTGAAAGGCCAAGCCCTTAAAGACTGCTTGCAGCCAAATCGTCGTGTTGAGCTAGAGATTCAAGGCGTTAAGGAATAATAGCCTTTTATTCACTAGTTAATTTAAAGTCAAAATAAAACCTGAGTCTATGCTCAGGTTTTATTTTTGGTCTGTAAAAAAGGCAACTAAACCCATATTTAAATTCTAATTCAGGCTTAGGTTATGGCAGCATGTTAAGACAACACATCATTATCTAGACTGTGATAGTTCTTAAGGTTATCCGATAAGAAAGCAGTTTGCAATAAAGTCCATTTAAGCAATCTTCGCTTCTAACACTTCCCAACGCTCGAATAAACCCATTAACTCATCATCAATCTTAGCTAAGCGATCATTAATGCCTTGAGCTTTATCGTTACCCGCAGCGTATAAATCAGGATTGGCCAATTGATCACTTAAGTCGTGCTGCTCTTTTTCTAAGGCTGCGATTTTATTCGGTAAGTCATCAAGTTCTTTCTGCTCCCAGGTGCTTAAGCGACCTGGCTTAGTGCTACGTGCTTTGGCTTGAGTAGCTGTTTCATGAGCACTGGCAGTGCCTTTACTGGTGTCTGAACTAACAGAGCCACTTGCTGCATTTTTACTTGAAGAGGCTTCAGCTTGTACCTTGCTGCTAGAGTCAGCACTCATCGTCTTACTTTGCTCGACTACAGGCTCTGGGCGTTGTGTTAACCAGTCCTCATAACCCCCCACATAATCATGCCAGCGACCAGCGCCTTCGTAAGCGATGGTTTGAGTAATGACATTATCCAGGAAACTGCGGTCATGGCTAACCAGTAACACGGTTCCGTCAAAAGCCTGCAAGAGTTCTTCTAGCAACTCTAAGGTTTCAATATCCAGGTCATTAGTCGGCTCGTCCATCACTAAGACATTCGCGGGGCGTGCAAATAATCGTGCCAAGAGCAGACGCGCACGTTCTCCGCCTGATAAGCTATGCACAGGTGATTGTGCGCGAGCAGGGGAGAAGAGAAAATCGCCTAAGTAACTCATCACATGCTTACGCTGATTGCCGATTTCAATCCACTCGCTACCAGGATTAATCACATCAGTTAACGGTGCATTCTCATCGAGTTGCTCACGCATCTGGTCAAAGTAGGCAATCGATAAATTGGTGCCCAACTTAACATCGCCTTGATCGGGTTGAAGTAAGCCAAGAATAATTTTTAATAGGGTAGTCTTGCCTGCACCATTCGGGCCTATGAGACCAATGCGGTCGCCACGCATAATGGTGGTTGAATAGTCATTCACCACGACTTTATCACCAAATGCGTGATGAATATTCTTCAGCTCGGCAACTAACTTGCCACTGCGCTCACCTGAGGCAATGGCAAAGTTCACATTACCGACACGTTCACGACGCTCGCTACGTTCACGGCGTAGGCTTTCTAAGCGGCGCACTCGACCTTCATTACGGGTACGACGTGCTTCAACACCCTTGCGAATCCAGACTTCCTCTTGGGCGAGGAATTTGTCAAAGCGTTCGTTCTGTAATTGCTCAGCCGCTAACCAAGCGGCTTTTTGCTCTTGCCACTTACTAAAGTTGCCTGGGAAGCTATGCAAGATACCACGGTCTAACTCAACAATCCGCGTGGTCACCGCATCTAAGAAACGACGATCGTGAGTAATAATGACACATGCACTACGACTATTCCGAATAAGTTCTTCTAACCATAAAATACCGTCAAAGTCGAGATGGTTGGTCGGCTCATCTAAGAGCAGTAAGTCAGGTTCTTCAAGAAAGCCGCGAGCCAAGGCAATACGCTTACGAGTACCGCCCGATAAGGATTTAACAATGCTTTCAGGATCTAAACCAAGGCGGTCGATAATCGCCTGCGCACGAGCAGGGCGCGACCAGTCTTCGCTTTCGAGAATATTGCCGACGAGGTTTTCATAGACGGTTTTATCTTCAAGTAATACGGGTTCTTGCTCCACGGTGATACTACGTAAAGAGCTTAGGCGAGAAACCTCGCCATCATCGGCTTGAATACGACCATCCAAGATACGCAAAAGTGAAGACTTACCTGAGCCATTGCGACCAATTAAACCGATGCGTTCACCTTCTTGTATGCTTAAATTCGCACCATCTAAAAGAGCGTGATGACCGAAGGCTAAGTGGGCATTGCTTAAGGTAATTAAAGTTTGAACTGACATAATAGAATTTACTGCTGTAATGCTTTTAAAATTTTCTGACCTGGGTGGCCGTCGACTTTCATGCCAAGACGGGCTTGTTCTACTTTAACAGCTTCGCGGGTCTTAGAGCCAATTAAACCATCTACTTCACCAATATCATGACCACGTTGAATCAATAAGGTTTGAAGCTCTTTACGTTCAGCTCTTGATAGACCTAAATCATCGGTAGGCCAAGGCGTGACGAATTCTCCGCCACCACGCAGGCGATCGGCGAGATGACTAATTGCCAAGGCATAGCTTTCAGCCGCATTATAGCTATAGATAACATCAAAGTTCTTGAAGGTTAAAAAGGCAGGGCCGCTAGGGCCCGCAGGCGTAATAAGTCCAGCTTGTCGCGTGCCAGATGCATAATTTAATAAAGAGCTGCCGTCGGCTAAAGTGACACCACGGCTAGACCAGTTACTGATGGCCTTTTTACTACGGCGACCTTCACCCTTGGTATTAAAGCCAGCAGGAAGCTTGACTTCAACACCCCATGGTTGACCAGTTTGCCAGCCGTTGCGCTTGAGGTAATTGGCGGTTGAGGCGAGAGCATCGTTGACATTGTCCATTAGGTCTCGACGACCATCGCCATCGAAATCCACAGCCAAGCGCTCGAAGGTGGTCGGCATAAATTGTGTGTGGCCAAAGGCGCCAGCCCAAGAACCCACTAAGCGCTCTTCGGCAATATCACCTGATTGAATAATTCGCATGGTGGCAAAAAACTCTTTGCGGAAATAATCTTGACGACGTCCCATGCAGCTTAAGGTGCCAAGGGCTTGAATTAAGGGATATTTGCCCTGAGTCATGCCGTAATTGCTTTCAACACCCCATACTGCGACCACCGTCGCTGGGTCAACGCCATACTGATTAGCGACTCTTTGCAAGACACTGGCATGCTCTTTCAGCATAGCCATGCCATCATCCACGCGCTCTTGATCAACCAGAGCGGCAAGATAATCCCAGATTGCTAAACGAAACTCGGGCTGGTAATCTAATTTCTCTAAAATGCTTAAATCAGGACTTAAGCCTATGGTTAAATCACGGAATGTGTGTCTGGCAATCCCAGCTTTATTCGCTTGTTCTTCCAGGCCTGCTAGACAGCCTGCAAAGTTGGCAGTTTGAGCGGATGCAATGTGCATGCTCGAGGCAGCAATTGTCGTTGTAGTTAAAGCTTTGAGGAAAAAACGTGTAGACATACGCATACAAAGGCCTTAAAGAAATCAGGTGAAATAGGAATTTGTTCATTTTAAAGCTTTTTAGTGCATTCTGCCGACGAAGGGAACTAGAATACTGATTTATAGTCTATATAGGAAACTCTTGTTAAAATACCTCTTGTTTCCTTAATTTTGGGTACATTGCTTAACGCCATGATAATGAAAAATATGAAGTTAAAAACTCTATTCTTAGCCGCTTCATTGACGATTCTCTCTGCCTGTGTCTACGCTGATAAGCAGACGCATGAGCGAATTGAACAATTGCACGCAAGTACTCAGGCCGCTCCTGCAAGCGCTGTTGCACACGATACGGCCGCTGATATTACCGCACCTATGCTGGCTGATAATCGTATCTCGAGCGAGGTGAAACCGCATAGCAGCACGCGC
>CAZIKJ010000195.1:0-3267 GCA_964539685.1 uncultured Pelistega sp. | reverse complement strand
ATTATCAGGTGATGATAATGGGCTTATTTGTGTCTAAACTTAAGGGCGAACTCGAGTATGAAGAGCCGACTCTAAATCTGACGCGAACTCAAGCATTAACGAGCAGGGCAGTCGCGCACTTGGCCCCATGCCTTATTCGGTCCACAGTAGCGCTCGCGCGTATTCGCTACACAGTTAGCGCGTTCAAAGAATCCCATCTGACGACAGGCGGCTAGCTCTCGATTGAAGGCCGCTTCCCAAGAGCCGCCAGCGCTGCCACCACGACTCGGCGTCACAGCACCACCTTGACCGATTGGGCGCATATTACCTGACGGAGCTGTTGAGCCGCGCGTGACATTGCTGGTAATCGGTTTGGCCGCACCCGTACTGCTTGTATTCATATCCGACGGTAGTCTCGCGGTGCTTGAGGCAGATTCTGCTGCACTCAAGTTCTCGGCTTTGACTGCCCAGTTAATCGTGGTTTCGCGTTCAGGGAAACCTTGATTACCATTCATCAGTGGTTGTTGCGGACGGCGCACCATAGGACGGCCCTGTGCATCAACGGGGGGTGGAGGATCCGCCTCCGTAATATCAGGTAAATTGGCTTGCACTGGCGCATGCTTAATCAGCCAATCCCCCGCATATAGCCCGCCTACCGTGGATAAGCCAGCAAATACTAATAAGGTAAATAATAATAAACGCCAAGACATAGAGCTCACGCCTTAATGTAAAACATATCCCATTTTAGCTGTTTTCATGGAATACTTGACCACCATGCTCACGCATGGAATGAAATTTAATATCCGGATTTAAATCCTCTGCGACTCGAAGTTGAGCCATAGAGCTGATTAAAAAAGCCGGTGCCTCAACCACATCATAAGCAATATGTTGAGCATTACTTGCCATAAACTTACGTAAAGCTGCAGGATTATCGCTGGTAAACCAACGCGCCATCGTATAGCGAGAAGGCATCGTGCGTGCCTCAACACCATATTCTGTTTTGAGACGATGGGCCACCACCTCAAATTGTAACTGACCGACTGCGCCTAATAAAAGTGCACCACCGGCGACCTCAGGACGAAAGACCTGAATCGCCCCTTCTTCACCCAGTTGCTTTAAACCTGTACGTAGTTGTTTGCTACGCAGTGGGTCTTTAACTTCAACTTGTTGGAATAGTTCAGGCGCAAAGAATGGCAAGCCAGTAAATTGTAGGCTTTCTCCTTCAGTGAGTACATCACCAAGATGTAACACTCCGTGATTTGGGATACCAATTACATCACCGGCATACGCTTCATCAAGGATTTCACGACGCTGAGATAAAAAAGCAACAACGTTGTTTGGACGAATTTCTTTATTGGTACGACTGACTTTAAGGCGCATGCCTCGTTCAAACTTGCCAGAGCTAACACGGACAAAGGCCACACGATCGCGGTGAGCCGGGTCCATATTTGCTTGCACTTTAAAAATCACCCCAGTGAATTTTGGCTCGTCGGGTTCAACCACACGTTGCAAGGCTTGGCGCGCACCAGGCTTCGGTGCCCATTGCACAAGGGCATCTAAAACTTCTTGCACACCAAAATTATTCACCGCAGAGCCGAAGAACATAGGTGTCTGCTGCCCATCTAGGAAAGCCTGATGATCAAATTCAGGCGTAGCATCTTGAATCAGATCAATCTCCTCAAGCGCTTTTTCATAATAGGAACCGAACTTTTCCTTAATGAGAGGATTATGGAGACCTTCGATATATTCTGCGGCGTCCAAGCGTTCCTGACCTGGTTTAAATAAGCGCATGCGGTCTTGGCGCAAGTCAAATACCCCACCAAAGTGCTTACCCATACCAATTGGCCATGAGAAAGGAATCACATCCATACCGAGGTGCGACTCAATTTCCTCAAGCAAATCCAAGGGCTCCTTTACCTCACGGTCTAATTTATTCACGAAGGTAATAATCGGTGTATTGCGCGCACGACACACTTGCAATAGGCGCTCAGTCTGTGGCTCAATACCATTAGCCGCATCGACCACCATAATCGCCGCATCCACGGCGGTGAGCACACGATAGGTATCTTCCGAGAAGTCTTGGTGCCCAGGCGTATCTAAGAGATTGATAACGCAATTCTTATACTCCATCTGCATGACCGAGGAAGCGACCGAAATCCCGCGCTGTTTCTCAATCTCCATCCAGTCTGAGGCGGCATGGCGACTCGCTTTACGCGCTTTTACACTACCTGCAATTTGAATCGCACCTGAGAATAGGAGTAGTTTTTCAGTTAAAGTGGTTTTACCCGCGTCAGGGTGAGAAATAATAGCAAAAGTGCGGCGACGAGCCACTTCTTGTGCGATAGATAAATTGGACATAAACAAATTTGAAAAAAGGCCAAGCGTAAATTTTTACGCAGCAAACCTAGTATTTTAATCCCAATTTACGAAAAAAAGTGAAAGAAATAAGCGAGTTAGCGAATCTATACGACAAAATTAACATAAATTAGTAAAGCTAAAGTGAGCGTTCGAGCTTACAGCTGAACGAGACAGATGGAATAGATGGAAGGGTTAGCTTGCACTTGAGTTAGATACTTTAGTCCACTAGAACTAGACAGGTGTTGCCTTTTGCCCCATAAACGCCATCAAGAGTGCCGCCATAATAAATAGAACCCCGAATAAGCGATTTAATGCCGCTGCGCGGTGGGGGTTGCGCATATATTTCATAATCCGCGAGGCTAAGCCCGTATAGCCCGCCATAATAATCAGGTCAGCGGTCACCAAGGTGGCGCAAATAATCACATATTGCAGTAGTAAGGGGCCGTGAACGTTTAAGAATTGAGGAGTAACGGCGATGAGAAAAACCGCCCCTTTCGGATTACTCAGATTAATGAGGATACCTTGCATGAGCAATTTTCGGCGCGAGAGCATATGTGTGGTGTCGTGCTCTAGCTTAATAATGGCAACAGGAGAGCGATATTGTTTATAGCCTAAGTACAACAAGTACAAAACACCGATCCATTTAACAATTTGGAAGGCCATGTCGGAGGCGGCGAGAATGGCACCCACTCCAATCACGCTAATGACGTATTGCGCGCCGTAGCCAATGCCTAAGCCAATTGCATTCCAATAGCCACGGCGCATACCAAAACGTAATCCAGAAGAAAGAGAGGCGACTGCACCAGGGCCAGGGGAGAGAGAAATCGCAAAAGCGGCTGCGCATAAGCTCAACCAAACTGACCAGGACATAGCAACCTTAAGGATTTGTAAATAAGTTAAGTGCGGCGAATAATCTTGGATATAATAAAG
>CAZIKJ010000194.1:0-4219 GCA_964539685.1 uncultured Pelistega sp. | reverse complement strand
TATATTTTGTTATATAATGATTTTATAGGATAAATATGTCTAGATAACTATTAGATTTATATATGATTTTTGTCCAGATAAATGTTAATATTTAAGTGTAAGTATTTAAAGTAAGAGGTTCCTATGAGTGAATCAGTAATTTCTGCTAATAATAGCGTATCAAGTGTGGTGAGATCTAAAGTCACGCGTTTTAAGCGCGGTCATGTATTTACGGCTAAAAATCTGAACATTAAAGGATCTCATGACGCTGTATTACGCTCACTTTCAAGATTGAATGCGGATGGTGTAATTAAGCGGATTCATAAGGGCGTCTATTATAAGCCACAGATTAGTACCTTATTCAAAGGTAAACCATTGCCTCCTGATGTGGGTGAGACGGTTAGAGTAATTGCTCGTGCGAATAAAGAAAAGATTCAAGTTCACGGTGCTGTTGCAGCAAATAGACTGGGGCTGAGCAATCAAGTACCTGTGATTAAGGTGTTCTATACCAATGGACCTGCACGCGAAATGAACGTTGGTGGTTCTAGGGTAAAGTTTGTTCATACCGAGAATAAAGCCTTATTCGAATCTAAAGAACCTGCTATTGCTATGGCTGTTTCCGCTATGCACTTTTTAGGTAAAGTGCTAGTGGATGCGAAGGTAATCGAGGGCATTAAATCAAACTTAACTGAAGAGCAATTCGAAAAGCTCAAAGCAATGAAACTAACAGCTTGGATGAAATCAGCTTTAACAAAAGAATGTAGCTATGCCTAAAGAGTCGTTTTTATCTTTACCTCACAACCAGCAACTTGAGTTTTTTAAATTTTATATTGAAGAGCATGCTAACCATAGCCTAGAGGTTGCAGAAAAGGATCTCTGGGTGTGCTGGGTGTTGAAACAATTGTTTGAGATGCCTGAGCGTAAAAATATAGCGTTCAAAGGAGGAACTTCCTTATCAAAAGCTTTTAATATTATTGATCGCTTCTCTGAAGATATAGATATCACCATCGATTATCGAGATTTTGAAGTATTTAAAGTACTAGGGCTAGATGCAGAACCTACGATGGCTTTGGGATTTGAATCTAAGCAGGCTGGTAAAAGATTCTCTGACTCTCTCATTCAAGCAGTTAAAGAATATTCTATGAATGTGGTTATGCCATATTTACAGTCAAAAATTAAAGAGTTACCAAATAGCGAAAGTTTTAGCATTGATCTGGAAGATGAGAATCAAAGTATCCGCTTTAATTATCCAACATTAGATCCAGACGCAAAAATGGATGGTTATATGCGCAATCACGTTTTAATTGAATTCGGTGGCAGAAACGTCATTAATCCAAATGAAATCATGAAGATAGCTCCTTATATCAGTGTTATGAGTGATGATTTTGAGTTCCCAACGAGTCTTGTAACAGTTCTTGCAGCAGAAAGAACCTTTTGGGAGAAGGCTACCTTAATTCATGTTGAATGCCATCGTGGCGTACGTGAGAATGCTATGCGTTTATCTAGGCATTGGTTTGATTTAATGCGACTGTATCAGCATCAGAGGGGATTAGGCGCTATAAAGAATTTTGAACTTTTAAAAGATGTGGTCGCACTAAAGTCGGTGTTTTATAATGCCAAGTATGCTAATTACGATAAGTGTATGAGCGGTGAGTTTGTATTAGTTCCAGATGCTCAGGGATTAACTCAGTTAAAAAATGATTATGAAAAAATGGTTAATGCAAACTATATGAGCGACTCTTCCATTACCTTTGAGCAGATAATCCATGAAGTTCAAGCGATACAAGATCAAATCAATGCTGTGATTTCTGAGCGTCAGGCTCAATTTCCGAAATAATTTGTAATGCTCTTTAACTCTTGCTCTTGCGTAGTTGTTCAATACTTTAAATCATTATTTCTTCATACCAAAATAACGCAAGATGGGATGATGCGTAGGTTCGTTTTTGCACTGTTAAAATTTCAACCCGCCTTCTAAGCGGACGGTTGTGAGTTCGATTCTCGCTGGGGGCGCCAATATTCAATTTTGATGGCGAATCAAACTAGCCTAGAAAATTTAAAGCCTTGTCTCTTTATGAGTGCAAGGCTTTTTTCTAATCCATTATTGATACTCACGAATTGCCTCAATAAATTGATTCATTAAGGTAAATCTCCTTTGATTTTTGAGTGTAATTAGGCTCAGGCTGGTGTTGATGCTCGGAAATGAGATCGGTTTTAAAATAACCTCGGGATAGGCTTTTAATAGTTCAAAATGTTTTGGTGCGAAGGCTATACCTAGTTTTTTCTGCACCATAAGTAGCATGGGTAGAGTCTCTATTCCACAATAGGTCACGTTCGGCTGAAAGCCGTTCTCCTTGCAAGCTTGAATAATCATATTGGATATGCCCGTACCTGTTGGTGAATGATGAAGCAGGAACTTTTCCTCTTTCAAGTCGCCCACAAGAACCTTATGATGCAGGATTGTTTACACATGCGAATATTAAGCCTGAAGAAGCGAAGTACATTTTATTAAAATCGCGTCAGCATTTTAAAGCGGGATTTGGTGATATAGCTAAAGACATTGTTTTAATTAGTGGGCCAGGTGTCTGTAGTTCGGATTATGATTTATTCCCATTCCAGAACTTACAAAGACCTATTTACCCCTTAGATCAAGATGCAACATTTGCGATCAATTAGTCCTTGCTTTATGTGAGTCATCTACAATACTAAGCTTTGCAGCCTAAAGAAATCAGAGTGTTTGAATGGATGTTGGTGTTTTACTGGTCTTAATTTTAGTTGTGGCGTTTGCGACGTATTTTCAAACCGTCACAGGTTATGGCTTGTCGATTATTGTGATTGGTGTGAGCAGTAATTTTGACCTATTGCCCTTAAGTCAGGCGGCTTCCATTATTAGTCTGATTTCTTTGATCAACTGTGCCTTAGCACTTCCACCGAAGAAGTGGGGGGTTATCGATTGGTCTATTGTTAAAAAAGTTTCTCTTAGTGCAATCCCTGCAAGTGTACTTGGGGTTGTTTTGTTAGGCTATTTAAGTCACCAGGCCACTAATACTTTGCAGCTTATCCTTGGTTTGAGTATTGTGCTTGCCGCTGGTCAGAGTCTTTTTCGTCCTGCCCCTTTTAAGCAAATTTCTTCAACGGCAAGCTTCCTCAGCTATGGTAGCGTAGCTGGTTTAGGCGGTGGTTTGTTCGGTATGCCAGGCCCGCCGATTATCTTTCTGATGTATCGCCAACCACTCGATATGGCTTCAATTAAGCTGATTCTTCTGGCGATATTCTTCTTTATTTCTTTGTTTAGAGAGCTGTATTTAATCGTTGCTGAAGGCTTCCAGGCGGACAATTACATCAGTGCAGTGCTTTCCTTGCCCGTCATCTTTCTAATGACGTGGCTGGGTCACAAGTACCCACCAAAATTAAGTCCTGTTGCCATGCGCCGCTTAACGTTTTTTGTCTTGATCGTACTCGGTTCGCTGCTGTTGCTGGCGAGTATTTAAAAGACACGTATTCTTGCGCAGGACGATGTCTTGCGGACTGTCATGATTGACTATCACCCCATCGTGCGTAGTTTTACGCTCTTGCCGCGATACAGAAGATTTAATCAAAGGTAGGCGCGTATGGCGTTTCGTCAATATTGAGCGTGTGGCGGTACGTAAGTTGCAGCAGATTCACGCTGCAATGATCCAGCCTGTTGGGGATAATGAAGATAACTCTGCTCAAGCAGTGAAGTAGGAACGATAAAAATATCAGGATGGTATATTTTTTGTTTTACGCTAGAAATGAAAAAAGCCACTTCATGATGAAGTGGCTTTAAAATCTGGGGTGACCGATGGGGCTCGAACCCACGACAACCGGAATCACAATCCGGGACTCTACCAACTGAGCTACGATCACCATTAGTGTATTTAAGTTAATATGGTCGGGACAGTAAGATTCGAACTTACGACCCTCTGGTCCCAAACCAGATGCGCTACCAGGCTGCGCTATGCCCCGACTTAACTTTATAGCTTGGTAGTAATGCTTGCCATTCCCTACCAAAGAAAATAATTATACATAGTCTTTTTGGTAATGACAAGTCATTGGCTTGAGATTTACTGTTTTGTGACATTACTGCAACAATTTATTAACGCGAGTCATCGTTAGGCCGTCCGCCCGTACTATTGCCAAAGTCGGCGCGTCGAGAGCCACGGTCATTCCACCATGTATCTCGAGCTGATGAGCGATCAGGGCGTTGTACATAAGGACGGTC
>CAZIKJ010000193.1:0-4785 GCA_964539685.1 uncultured Pelistega sp. | reverse complement strand
TCGCCACTGATGATATCGCGCTCAACACGCAGCTCTTCATGACGCACCATTGAGTAATATTCACCATCCACGGCCTCCGAATAACCGCCCAGCCATTCAAAGACTTCGTTGCTACCTGCCGTGGCTTCAGTCCCTAGACTGTCAAATGCATTAATTGAGGCGCGCGACTTCTTAAAATCGTAATCATCCGTTGAATACGTGCCTGAAGCAATCTCTGTGGCCACCTGCCACTCTGAGACGAATTCCTCCACCCCACGTACATGTTCATTCTTATCTAAAAATGTGAAGACTTCGTAGCCTGCATAATCTTTATGCGTTGTGTTGCGGTCCGTAATCACTAAGGTATGTTTGCCCTTGAGCATCTTAAACCAGTAATACATCCCTTCATGTTCCATTAGACGGCTAACAAAGTCGAAGTCTGTCTCATCATATTGCACGCAATATTCCCATGTGCGATAGCGCATATGACGAAAATCCAACTCAATCTCCATACCATACTCACCCAGCACCTTCTGGATAATGTCAGGCACAGTCATGTTCTGGAAGATTTGATATTCTTTATTCTTGGTCGCATACCAAAGCAAGGGACTCAGGGTCGCCTTATAGATATAGTATTGCGAGTTCACCATCTCGCGACCGATTAACTCAAACTTGGTAATCACCCCATGCATGAAGCGCGGAATCCCGCCCTTGGTTTCTACCTGCAAGGTCATGCTCTTGCCGAGCGCATCACGGCAATCCAACATATAGGTCTTCGCGACTAACTCGACCTCGTAAGAATACAGTTGCGATAGCCCTTCGCGTCCTTTCATGCTTAGAAAGTGTAAAACACCAGGTAGATGCGTGTGTGCAATCACTGGGCGAGTAAATACGTCGTTTAGAATATCCATGGTATCTCCCTCGTCATGGCGCAGCAAACTTAGGTTTGTCGCCATACGTACTTGAATATATTTTCCAGATTAAGTGAATGGTTTCTATGTTTGAGAATTAGAAAACAAGAACTGACTTTTTAGCGCTCAAAAACAAAACTGACTTTTAGCTCTTAAAAAAACATGAGCTGACTTTTAAGCCCTCAATTTTAAGTTATTGATATGACAACTTATTGACTATTCTTTGAATTATTGTGTTCAATTGTAAACAAGTAATTTTTGATCGTGTTTTAGGGCCGCAGGGCTATCTTGGGGAGAAATGATGGTTGTCGCGCTTAGGAGTTAAGACGAGGATTTTATAAAAATCACGGTGGCCAGAAACTCAGACCACCGCTTTAAGAAAGAGCCTTTTTAAAAGACGAAATAAAACACGCCTGAAATAACCACACCTGATAACAATAAGACAAATAAGCAAAAGCCCATAATATCTTTCGCTTTAAGCCCTGCAATCGCTAACGCTGGTAAAGCCCAGAACGGTTGAATCATATTCGTCCATGCATCACCCCACGCAATTGTCATTGCCATCTTCGCTTGATCCAAGCTACCGCCTATCGCGTTCACCGCCTCAATCATAACAGGCGCTTGCACAGCCCATTGACCGCCACCACTAGGAATGAAGAAGTTCACAATACCTGCGCTTAGGAAGGCAAGTACATAGAATGAGTCTTCAGAAGCCGCACTGACAAATAGATTGGTAATATTAGCCGCTAAACCTGAGTTGACCATCATGGCCATAATCGCCGCATAGAATGGAAACTGCACCAAGATTGGACCGACCCCACGCACTGCCTCATCAACTGCATCAATAAAATTGCGCGGTGTTTTATGTAAAACCAAAGCCGCAAAGAAAAAGATGAAATTAATAATGTTCAGATTTAAATCGAAGCCCTTGGTGTAGAAATAATGTACCACATAGGCTAAACCACAAGCACCAATCACATAATTTAACCAAGCACTATGCTCAAGGCGCTCAGCTGGTGTCATTACGGCTGGCTTAGGCATTGGTTCTGGTTCTTCCAACTTGGCTTTATCAACAATGATACGGTCTTTAGGAGCTGGATGCATAAAGTAGTTAAGCAAGGGAATCGCCACCAGCAGAATACCGCAAATCAGCAAGTTGCCGAGTGTGAAAATAGTATCTGTAGTTGGGATAATGCCAATCTGTGCCGCATATGGGTGGCCTTCAGTCGCAATGCTCAGAGGGATTGAGCCAGCAATACCACCATGCCATACCAGGAAACCACTATAGCTACTAGCGATGAGCAAACGATAGTCAGTGTCATTGCGTTGACGTGCGACCTCTTTCGCAATCAATACGCCTAAGACTAAACCAAAGCCCCAGTTAATCCAACAAGCAACTGCAGATACAAAAGACACCATGATAATGGCGCCTCCAGCTGTTTTAGGAGCGGCAGCAAGTGCCTCAAGTAAAGATTTAAATAGGGGACTCTTAGCCATTACATGACCACATAAGAGTACCATGGCCATCTGTAAGGTAAAGGCTAATAAACCCCAAAAGCCATTGCCGAAATAGGTGACCATATCGATGACGCTTGAGTCAGTTGTGCCCCAACCTAAAAGGAATACTAATAACGTTAATAAAATCACAAAAATAAAGGCGTCAGGTAAATAGCGCTCCATTAATTTTGTGGATAAATTCGTGAGAAATTTCACAACACGTCTCCTACATTAAGTTCAAATTAATAAGTGCCGCTATAGTAACTAAAAAGCCCTAGGAAAAGCAAGGTTAAATGTTGTTATACGAAACCTGACTTATCATGTGCTTATTACTTGTATGCTAATCACGATTGTGCTTATTACGACTAAGCTTATTACGCTTGTTTTTATGACAAAATCAAGTTCCTCTATACATTCACACTTAAAATTATTTCTAATTTAATTAGCGATGTAGTCTCTTAATAACTCAGTACCTAGGGTTTCTACCCGAATAATTTTGTTAAAATAGCCAAAAATTTCATAAGGACTTCCCATGGAAATCACTCTTAACGGCTATTACACCTTAATCTTGGCGACCTTGGTCTTATTATTTGGACGCTTTCTGGTGGTTCGCATTAAGTTTCTTTCAAATTACAATATTCCTGAGCCTGTGGCGGGTGGCTTAGTGGCAGGGATGATTATCTTTGCCTTAAAAACTTTCTTTGATATTTCTTTTGTCTTTAATGCTCAGCTACAGACTGCCTTTATGCTGATGTTCTTCGCCTCCATTGGTTTAAGCGCTGATTTTAATAAGCTTAAAGTCGGTGGCTTTCCCCTACTGATTTTCACAATTATTGTTTCGGTATTTATTGTTTTACAGAATACTGTCGGTATTACCATGGCGAGCCTATTAGAGCTAGACCCTCTGCTGGGCTTAGTCACTGGCTCAATCACCTTAACCGGCGGCCATGGCACAGCGGGTGCTTGGGGCCCTATCCTTGAGCAGAAGTTTGGTATCACGGGTGCCACGACCTTAGGCATTGCCACCGCGACTTTTGGCTTAGTAGCAGGCGGCATGATCGGTGGTCCTGTAGCCAAGTATCTCTTGAAAAAGATGAAGCATGACCCGCTACCTAAACCGGTTAATCCAACCCCCTTGGAACAAGTGGCAGCTGACCAGTCTCTCTACAGCACGCAGCATAGTGAGCATGCCAGTGATGAAGAAGCCATGTTCGATAAGCCCGATGAGATTCGTAAGATTACCGCCTCATCTACCATTGAAACACTGGCCCTTTTTGCCGCCTGCTTGGCTTTCGCCGATATTATGACGCGAGTTGGCCATGGCACTTTCTTTGAATTACCAACCTTCGTTTGGGCCTTAATGTGTGGGGTGATTTTACGTAATATTCTCACCCACTTTTTTAACTTTGATATGTTTGACCGCGCTATTGATGTCTTCGGTAATGCCTCACTATCCCTGTTTTTAGCCATGGCCCTACTCTCCTTACGCTTATGGGAGTTGGTGGATTTAGCCTTACCGGTGATTGTAATCTTGGCGGTACAAGTGTTGGTTATGATGCTCTATGCCGCTTTTATCACCTATCGCTTTATGGGCAAGGATTATGATGCGGTGATTTTGGCGGCCGGTCATTGTGGCTTTGGCCTAGGCGCGACACCGACTGCAGTGGCGAATATGCAAGCGGTTACCGATCGCTACGGCCCATCGTATAAGGCCTTTCTCATCGTGCCGATTGTCGGTGCGTTCTTTGTCGATTTAGTGAACGCCACAATTTTGCAGATCTTTACGCAATTGCCGTTCTTACAGTAGTGATGATTGACTAGGCTTAGGGTCCAAGTTAGCCGACTTACTGACCCCAAGCTTAGCCCTTAAATATTCCCTCACACCATCCCTAACTGGGTAAAAAGCTGTCGATACGCCTGCGCTTTCTGCTCAAGTGGCAATGGATAGGCGCGTGATGAGGAAGGTAAGCGATATAGCGTCAATGCTCTTCTTTCAAATACCGTGTGGCTTGGTGTGCCGATTTTCGGTTTTTCAGTTCCCTCAGGCATTAAGGTAAACAGCGTGTCGGTGGCAAGCTCACCTGTGGTCATAAGCGTATGGCAAAGCGGCATTCGCTCAAGTAACTGCACTAAATTCACTGGCTCCACGATATGTAAAAACTTATCCGAGGCATTCCCCTGGAGCCGTACTACTTGATACGCTGTATCACTGATGGCAATGCCTTTTTCATATAAAAAATCACGGATTAAGAGCTCCTTGAAGGACTTGCCGCCAGCCTCAACAAAATAGTCCTTATCGGCGGAAAACAGCAAGCCAAGACTCCGCCACATATCAGTCTGAAAGCTCGGGTAGTAGAAGTCCATCTTCCAACGTGTGCGTGGTGGCGGGGAGGAACCT
>CAZIKJ010000192.1:0-13788 GCA_964539685.1 uncultured Pelistega sp. | reverse complement strand
ATAGTATTTGGTGACCGTATGACCAGTCACCTCTAAAAAGACGTTTACACAAAATATCTTACAGGGCCGCGAGAAGACGTAAAATAAAAATAGTCATTTTGCTAAAAATATTGAACTTCTTAAAAATACAATTAACTTCGTGAAATAGGCACTTAACTTCTCTAAATACACACTTAATACAGCAACAAACTAACTCGTAGGAGTAGGCGCCGCTGTCACCTCACGCACTTTCTTGGGTCGCCCTCGCAAGCTAGGTGCCACCCGCCGATTAGCCACCGTCGCCATCGCCTCGATAAATGCAGCATCGCCCAAGACCCATTGTCCTTGCAAAGCCGCCTGGACACGCTCAAGCATAGTCGCACTCAAACCTTCCTGACACAGTTCACGATAGCGCGCTTGACGCTCAAATGGGGTATTACCTAAATACCAATAAGCAGCATGATCTCGCAACCAGCCTAAGTCTTGAAATTGTACGCCAGTATGACCACCGGCCGAACTCCACGGCAACCACTCTGGATGTTCAACCCCCTGTTGCTGATGTACATAACTTTCGAGCCAAATCATACTGGCTAATACATGCTCACCATTCTGCACCAAACAAGAACGATAACGCCCCTTGAAAACTGCGCCCTGATGCAAGTGTGCCGCGATATTCCGCCCTAAAGCCTGTATTACTTGCGATACGGCTCGCTCGTGTGCAGGCGTGGCCAAGATAAGAATATCTTGTTCGGTCAATGACCAAGCATGAATCGCCAATTGATAACGGCTTACCGCCTGCTTCAGCCATTGCAGCAGCAGGGGATTCAGGTCTTCCATATGCACCGCGGTCTGCGGCAACAGCCGCACTTGTACTAGCTGACAGGTTTGGGGGGCATATAAGCGAGCTAATCGAGCCATAAGCGTAAAATTACTGTCTATAGCAAACTTAAAGTATCATTATCCTCCTTTTTTTGAATTCTTGCTGAAATTGTCTTGTGATTAAGGATTGTTCGATTCCCAAGACTACTTAAAGTCCAGCAGAAGGTCGATTGACTTACTCATCTCACCCCCTCAAAACCCGCGCCAATACTAGGTATTTTAGTTTGTCACAAGCTGAAATAGATACGTCCCCCTTATCACAAAAATTATTAGCACTCTAGCCCATAGAGTGCTAAAATAGCCTATCGTTAAAATTTTTATGGGAAACCTAGGAGCTTATGACAACTAACTCACTTGTATTGCAAAACAATCTAGCTATGGCCGTGGCGAACCCTGGCTCTATGGGCTCGATTGAGGCTTACATTAGTGCCGTCAATCGTATTCCTCTTCTTTCTCCAGAACAAGAACAAGCTTATGGAGCACAACTCCAAAAAGACGGCGACCTAGATGCTGCGCGTGGCTTGATTCTTTCTCACTTGCGCTTAGTTGTTTCGATTGCACGTCAGTATTTAGGCTATGGCCTACCACACGCTGATCTGATTCAAGAAGGCAATATTGGTCTGATGAAAGCCGTGAAACGCTTTGACGTAACACGTGGCGTACGCCTTGTGTCCTTCGCTGTACACTGGATTAAAGCAGAGATCAACGAATACATTATTCGTAACTGGCGCCTTGTTAAAGTGGCCACCACTAAGGCGCAACGTAAATTATTCTTTAATTTACGCAGTATGCGTCCTGATGGTCAGACTTTGGATCCAGAACATATCGAAGGCATTGCCGCCAAACTCAATGTGCGCCCTGAAGATGTCTCCGAGATGGAAGTACGCTTATCAGGTCGTGATATGTCGTTCGAATCATCGAACCAAGATGATGACGATGATTTCGCCCCTATCTCTTACTTATCGGACGAAGGCGAGCATGAGCCAAGCCATGTACTGGCACAGCGCGATCGCATGGAACTGCAAACCACGGGCATGACCAGAGCCTTAGATACTTTAGATGCTCGCTCACGCCATATTATTGAAGCGCGTTGGTTACAAGATGACGGTAGCATTACACTACAAGAACTGGCTGATGAATATGGTGTTTCTGCTGAGCGCATTCGTCAAATTGAAAGCGCAGCCATCAAGAAGATGCGTAAGGCACTAAGCGCAGACTAAGTAGTAGAACATTCTACAATCGCATTAATAGTAAAAACAGCGCCAACACAATATGTAGATTTGTGTTGGCGCTGTTTATTTCGAACTGACTCATTGGGCACTAACCCCACTATTCACCCAAGATATGTCGTATATCTTGGGCAATTTTATGCGCATCAGCATCGCTATGGTAGAACAAGCGCGGCTGAGCCTTTTTATCAAATAAAAAGAATTGACTACTATGCTCCATCGTATAGCCAGTTGCATGCGGCACTTTGCGATACTTCACGCGAAATTGTTGGGCCATCTGCGCAATTTGTTCGGGGGAGCCCGTCAAGCCCATAAAGTCCCCTGCGAAATTCGCTAAATAGGTCTGCATAATAGCAGGGGTATCCCGCTCTGGGTCAATACTCACAAAGACTAGTTGCAATTGTGCCTGCTCCTCTGGACTCAGCTCTTCATACAGCAGACTCAAGTTCGCTAAACCGCTGGGACAAATATCGGGGCATTGCGTAAAGCCAAAATAATAAAGATGAAGCTTAGCTACTTGGTCTTGACTGCGTACGATCTGACCACGCGTATCAACAGCCTGCCAAGTCTGCCCTATACGAGAACCTGCCATCGAACTACCATAATAAGAAGTTCCTTGCCCCCCAAAGAGCGTGGTCGTACTGACACTCACTCGCAGCGAGGCCCTATCAGCAGATACCGCATAAGCGAGACTAATTGGTAGTAAGCTTAAGCAAAAGCCTGTTAAAAAATTAACAAATAATTGCAATCTTCTTTTCATCATAATTTCTCGTTACAATGGTGCATCTCGTACCAACTCTCTTATTCTCACTAGCGTATCAATCGTGCGTACTCGTATTCTTGAGCTGATTCAGCAACTCATCCCACAATTACAAACTCCCCCTGTGAAGGGAAGCTTGCCCTTAATGTTACTTGGTAAATGGGCGGGCTTTATCTGGCCTGATGCCTTAAAGCAATTACAAGGCCACCCCTTAGTACGCTGTCACGATGGCTATGTCGAAATCATCCCAAGTGTACTTAACGATGAAAACCTGCTTCTAGCGGAGTCTCAGACTCAAGCAGAGAAGCTTAGCGCCGCCACTCATCCGGGTCAAATTGACAACAATTTTTCAATGATGAATCAATATAGTAGCACGCCAGACTATCGTGCATTGAGCATTAGCTTAAACCAAATTGCACATGAGTTACGCGCTAGCGGCTGTTTGCCCTTTTGGCGAGATGAACAAGTGCATGCTTGGGCCGAAGGGGAAAAAATTGCTCACTTAGAGCGCACAGCCACTCGCCCGCTGGGTTTATTGACACACGCTGTGCATCTCAATGCGTGGACCCCCGACGGTCGCGTCTATCTTGCGCTGCGTTCAGCCACCAAACAAACAGATCCGAATATGTGGGACACCTTAGTCGGTGGCTTATTAAATATGCATGATACGCCCGAGCAAGGCTTAGTCCGCGAATGTTATGAAGAAGCCGGTCTGCTACCTGAACAGATTCATCAGCGTTCCCCGATTCGACTTATCACACGCGTGCGCATCCCATTAATTGAAGGCTATCAAGTCGAGGATATTCTCACCAGTGACTGTATCTTAGCGCCTGAGGTCTATCCGCAGAATGTCGATGGCGAAGTTAGTGAGATTGCCCACTTTGCGCCTAGCGAAGTTCTTGCTATGATGGAGCAAGGTTTAATTACCACTGAAGCCAAGATTGTTCTATTAGATAGCTTCCAACAGCAAACTGCGACAACACGTAGTTAATCAACTCTCATTCTATTAATAAGGCGGAGATAAGCCATGAGCAACGACAATTTTCTAAGCGGCTTTAATTTCGATACCAGCCCTTTTACCCAAGCACTCCAAAGTAGTATGGAGCTGATGAACCAAACTTGGCAGAATTTAGGTACCAATAAAACCATGCCGTTCGCAACACCACCCATGAATGTAGAAGAACTGGACAAGCGTATTGAAGAACTCAAACATGTTGAAAATTGGCTCAATATGAATCTTGCCATGTTGAAAAACACCATTCAAGGTCTTGAGTTACAGCGTCATAGCATCGCTTCCTTCAAAGATCTGATGCAAACGGTTAGCGACCAACACAAAGACACGCCTTCATTAGATGAGGTCTTAAGTAACTTTTCAAAAGGCACAGCCGCTGAAGAAAGCCAAGCGGCTCCCTTAAAATCTACTAGCGCCTCCGTCGAGTCTCATCTCGCTGACACTCACGAAGCGTCCGGTGCCACACTTGATGAGGCCATTGGTAATGCCACGGCAGGAGCACAAGCTGCCGCTGAAGCCCTACAGCAAGCGGGACAAGCATGGTGGGGACTGATGCAAAATCAACTCGAGGGCTTACTATCGTCACAAGCCGAGCAACAAACTCAAATTGAACAAGTCACGGCAGCTGCTGGTGTTGAGGCGAATGCGAAAGCGCAGAAAGTCACGCCTACTCGTCTTAAGCGAGCCAACAAACCTGCGGCCAAGCGCGTGACTAAACCCTCTACAAGCAATCAGCCAAGCACGACTAGCAGTGCAGATACGCCTAGTGCTGCCTCGGTTGGCGCGCAAGCGAGCTCAGCATCTGCTTCCAGCCTGTCTGCGGTTAGCGATACAGGCGCTAAGCGTGCCGCAACTCCAAGCAAAACACCCGCAAAGAAAGTGGCAGCACGCAAAAAGGCAGCAAGTAGTCCAGCCACGGTGACTCCCGCTTCAGCCAGTACGGCGAAACCCCGTACAAGTGCACGCAAGACAAGCTCGAATGCAAGCAAACCAAGCACTACATCGACAAAGAAAACCAGTGAATAAGGACAAAACCTGTTAATAAAGTAAACATGTTTTAAAAAATGCTAATCTTTAGCTTGTAGGCTGTTTTTCGCCGCGACTTGCGGTAAATTAATAGCTTCGTTTTATTGACTTTTATATCACACGCTTTATGCAATTAAATATCGTCATTCTCGCCGCCGGCATGGGCAAACGCATGCAATCAGACCTACCTAAAGTGCTACATAGCCTAGCTGGCAAGCCTATGCTTGCGCATGTGATTGACAGCGCTAAGCAACTTAAACCTAGCAAAATCATTGTCGTGGTTGGGCATGGCGCTGACACTGTTAAGCAACGTTTTGCTGAACAAGCAGAGTTAGGTTTTGCCTTGCAACAACCGCAACACGGCACGGGGCACGCTGTGCAACAAGCGGTAGACCAACTTCTTGGTGGTGAGAGCCCTGACGATATGACGCTAGTACTGTATGGTGATGTACCACTGGTGCAAGCGGCAACTTTGCAGCGCCTTTTAGCGGCGGCTGGACAAGGGGTTGCGGTGCTTACCGAAACCTTGAAGGACCCGACAGGCTATGGTCGCATTGTCCGCGATAGCAATGGCCACGTGGTCCGTATCGTTGAACACAAAGATGCGAATGCTGATGAATTGCGTCTGAATGAAGTCAATACCGGTATTTTGTGTGCGCCTACCGCACAGCTGAAAGACTGGCTTGGTCGTATTGATAATAATAATGCCCAAGGTGAGTATTATTTAACCGATATCATTGCCTTAGCCGTACAAGACAATGTCAACGTTAGCGCCGCTCAGCCCGACGCAAGTTGGGAAACTCTTGGGGTAAATAGTCGCATTCAACAAGCCCAATTAGAGCGTTCTTGGCAACAAGAGCAAGCACGTCGCCTATTAGAAGCGGGTGTTACCTTAGCCGATCCTGAGCGCTTTGATTTGCGTGGAGAGTTGGTTTGTGGTCGCGATGTGTTTATTGATGTGGGTTGTGTCTTTGAAGGCAAAGTTGAGCTAGCTGATGGTGTGCGTATCGGGCCACATTGTGTGCTGCGTGATGTGAGCTTGGGACAGGGTACCCGTGTTGAAGCCTTCAGCCATTTAGAACAAGCTAGCGCTGAAGAGGCTGCCGTGATTGGTCCTTATGCCCGCCTACGTCCAGGCGCCTCACTCGGTGCACATAGTCATGTGGGCAACTTCGTTGAACTGAAAAAAACTCGCCTAGGGGCTTATAGCAAAGCCAACCATCTGGCCTATTTAGGCGATGCGGAGATTGGCAGTCGCGTGAACATTGGTGCTGGTACCATTACTTGTAATTATGATGGGGTGAATAAATTCAAAACCATTATTGAAGATGATGTGTTTATCGGCTCTGATACCCAATTAGTAGCACCTGTCACGGTTGGCAAAGGTGCGACGGTCGGTGCGGGTACAACGCTGACGAAAGATGCTCCGCAAGATCAGTTAACCATTTCCAGGGTTAAACAATTCTCAATTTCTCACTGGAAAAAGCCTGTTAAGAAGTGAGTCTAAAGATCAATGAATAGTGATTTACCTTCGAGTACAAATTACCAAGATGGTCTGCCCACCCCCCAGCGTTATTGGGCTGCAGCAGGCCTACTCTTGGTGATTATGATCGGGGTCATTGATACGAGCATCACGAATATTGCTCTACCAACAATCGCTAAAGATTTAGATATCAGTCCTGCTGCCGTGATTTGGATCGTCAATGCCTATATGATTACCATCATATCGACGCTCCTTCCCTTCTCTGCACTGGCTGAACGCCTTGGCTTTCGGCGTATGTTCCGCATTGGCGTAGGGATTTTTATGCTCGGTGCTATCGGCAGTATGCTAGCCGATAGCCTCCTGAGCTTAGCGATCTCACGTACTATTCAAGGTCTTGGCTGCTCTTGCTTTATGTCCTTATTCGGTGGACTTGTGCGGAATATCTATCCACGTTCCAAATTGGCTTTTGGCATTAGTCTTAACGCCATGATTGTCGGTGGCGCTGCCTTAGTGAGCCCCTCTCTAGGTGCTTTTATTATTTCGATTGCGAGCTGGCATTGGATTTATGGATTCACTATCCCCCTCTGCTTTATTGCGCTGTATTTTTCCTTATTCCTACCACGCATAGAGCGCGTACAATCGCGCTTTGACTATTTAAGCGCTATTCTGAATGCCATCACCTTAGGTGGTTTTATCTGTGCCTTAGACCTGCTGTTTACCAGTCCAATCACCAGTGCCATCTTATTCGTTGTGATTACGATCTCAGGTTATTTTTTATATCAACGAGCACGCCAACAGGAAGCGCCCCTTGTTCCCTTAGATTTATTTCGCATCACGGTATTTCGGGACGCCATTATTATTTCTTCGCTCTGTTTTACCTCTGCGACGATGGTCATGGTTTCCGCGCCATTCTACTTCCAGAACACCTTACAGATGCCAACCCATATTGTCGGTTTGCTCTTTAGTTCTTGGCCGATTGCAGGGCTTTTCACCACACCTCTGGCAGCACGCCTCTCGAATCGCTACCCCTCTTCACTTCTAGCGGGTATTGGCAATGTCATACTCTGCCTTGGCATTATTATCTTGCTGTCTTGGCCAAGCGGCACGCACCCTTTCTTTTATGGCTTGTCCTTATTTATTTGTGGTCTCGGCTTTGGTTTCTTCCAGACTCCCAATAATAAAGCCATGCTCTTATCAACACCGAATAATCGCAGTAGCGCCACAGGTGGCATGCAATCAACCGCACGCCTATTTGGTCAAAGTACGGGAGCGGCACTGGTCGCTGTCTGTTTTGTCCTTGATCCACAGCATGGGCATTTTTATGCTATGGCAACGGGAGCCGTAGTCGTGATGATTGCGGCAAGTATTAACTTAATACGCTATATCAATAAGTCCGATATTAGTGTTATTTAAGCGAATACTTGGTGTAAAACATCATTATGATTTACACCAATACCATGATTATGATGAGCCGCAACAGCGCCATAATTGACACTCGCACTATTATTAAAATACCCACTATTGTTTAAGCATAAATTATTATTTGCCATGAATACAAAAAAACCCACTCTCGCCATTGCCTTAATCGTTAAAAACGAGGGAGCTATTCTTGGTGCCTGCTTAGATTCAGTGAAAGACCTCGCTGATGAAATCGTCATTCTTGACTCTGGCAGCACCGATGACACTGAGATGGTGGCCCGTCGTTATACAGACAAGTTCTATGTTAATACGCCTTGGCCTGGTTTCGGACCACAACGCCAGATTGCACAACAATATATTACGGCCGATTGGGTGCTCTGGCTCGATGCGGACGAACATGTGACACCGGAATTAGCGGCTAGCATTCGTCAAATCTTAGCCAATCCTCCAAGTCAAACTATCTATGCCGTCTCTCGTCTTAGCTGGGCTTTCGGCCAGTTTATTCGTCATTCAGGCTGGTATCCTGGGTATGTGGAGCGTATGTACCCTACTCAACTGACAAGCTATAACGATTCCTTAGTGCACGAAAGCGTGCGCGTACCTGCAGGAGCTAAAGTGGAGAAATTACGTGGCGATCTTTTGCACTATACTTTTCGTGATCTACATAGCTATTTAGTGAAGTCCGCGCAATATGCTAATGCCTGGGCGGAACAACGCTATCGACAAGGCAAGCGTGCTAGCCTACTCGGTGCTACAGTACGTAGTCTAGCTCGCTTTTTTCGTACCTATTTTTTAAAAGCCGGTTTTTTAGATGGCAAAGCTGGCTTTTTAATTGCTATCCTATCCGTTCAATCGGTTTTTAATAAATACAGTGCTTTAAGCTTAATGCATGATAGAGAGAAGGAAACTGACGAGTTTCCTAAGCCTTAAGTGCGTGTGAGACATATGAAATTTCACTTCCTGAAATCCTTATGCTGACTGAATCTTAACTGAGTAATCAACGATGAAAATACGCCAACTCAATTTTCAAACACAACAAAAGCATGCTACTCTTTCTTAGTAAGAAGGTGGATTGATGAAAATTCTACAACTGAATCTCGAAAAAGGCTGGCGCGGCGGTGAGCGCCAAACACTATTTTGTATGCAAGAGTTCGTCAAGGCAGGACACGAAGTGCATCTTGCGGCCCGTCAAGATCAAGCGCTTGCTAAGCGAGCTGCGGAGCAAGGCATCAAGGTACATAGCTTTGCTAAGCCCTATCAATTGCTCTTTTGGCTGATACGCTACGGCTCACAATACGATATTATTCATTCGCAAACGGCGGGCTCTTTAAGTTGGGCTGCACTCGCCAAGCCATTTCTTAAAAGCAAGCTGGTGTATACACGCCGTACCGCATTTGACATCAAACCCAAGAAGTTAAAGCGCACCTTAATGAAGTGGCGTAAAGCGGATGTATTCGTCAGTGTCTGTGAAGCGGCGGCTGAAGAGCCCAGGCGCTTAGGGCTTGATTCACTGATTATTCCCAGTGCCATTCAAGCCTATAAAGTCAATACCGAAAGAGCGCAAGCCTTCCAGCAAAGCTTGTCAGGCATTGACGGCAAGTATTTAGTCGGCACAACCTCAGCCCTCACGCGCGAGAAAGATCCCATCACCATGATTAAGGCGATTGCGATTTTAAAAAACAAGGGACTACCCGTGGTCTTCTTACATTTTGGTTCCTTCGGTGATATGCATCAAGCTTGCCTCGATAAAATTAAAGCCTTAAATCTTGAGGAAGAGTATCGGCTCCTAGGCTTTCATGAACATGTTGAAGACTATGTCTCACTCTTAGATGTGTTTAGTATGAGCAGTCTTTCTGAAGGCGTGGGCGGCAGTGTCTTTGACGCCTTTTGGCAAAAAGTGCCTGTGGCTTCTACTGATGCAGGTGGCCTTAAAGAGGTACTTGCTGATGGTTGCGGTAAATTATGCCCTGTCGGTGATGCCTATGCGCTTGCCCAAGCGATTGAAGAGATACTCACGCAGCCAGAGCAACGTCAAATAATGATTGAGAAAGCGTATGCGCGCGTACAGGAACGCTATTTTGTCGGGCCTATGGGACAAGCGTATTTAAGTGCTTATCAGGATGTATTGGCGCGTTAATAGGCGGTACGTAGGGAACAAAGCGCATCAGAAGTTTTATATTTCTAATCCGTTTTTGTGTTAGTCGCAGATGTGCTTTTAAAGCGGCTCACCTTCACCTAAAACTTAGGCACCTGCGCCCATGACAAGCCCTGTGCATCTTTGCTGGAGAGTATCGGCGGTTGAGGTATCGACACTTGAGGTAAGGGCCACTGAATAGCTAATGTTGAGTCATCATAGCGCAAACAATACTCGTCCTCGGGATGATAGAAATCGGATACTTTATACATCACTAAGGCGCTCGTCGATAAGGTCAAGAAGCCATGGGCGCAACCCTCAGGAATAAACAATTGTTGAGCTCGCAAGGTGCCTTGTTCAATCTGAGGAGCTGCTAATCGGTATCCCGCCCACTGCCCAAAACTTGGTGAAGATTGACGCAAATCGACCACGACATCCCAAATTTCACCTTGTAAGACACGTACTAACTTAGCTTGTGGGTGTTGATATTGGTAATGTAAACCACGCAAAACACCTTGATGAGACATGGATAAATTATCTTGCACAAAATCTATCGCTTGCCCTAGTGCCGCCTGGATACGTGCCGCCTGATAACTCTCGATAAAATGACCACGTGTGTCGTGATACACCTTATCCTCAAATAAATGCACACCTTGAATGCTCACCACGCCTAGCTATCCTTTGCTGTAAATTTTATAGTTTAAGAATTAACACTCGATAAATAGCCTTGCAAATACGCTTGATACACGCTATTCGGCATGGCCTGAATAACGCTCTGTAAGGCTTGCGTACTGATATAGCCCAGCTGATGGGCAAGCTGTTCAGGACTGGCAATTTTAATGCCCTGTCGTTGTTCAATAGCTTGAACGATTTGGCTCGCTTCCGATAAGCTGCTCGGCGTTCCCATATCTAACCACACGAATTCAGGCGCTAATCGTTGCACCTGCAAGGCTTGTCGATCTAGCAAAGCTTGGTTGATATCGGTGATTTCCAGCTCGCCTCTCGCACTCGGCGTTAAGCCATGCGCTAAATCACAGACCATAGGTGGATAGAAATACAAGCCGGTGACCGCCATATTCGAGCGGCTTGCTTGGGGCTTTTCAATAATCTTTATAGGCTCTTGCTGCGCATTAAACTCAACTACCCCATAACGCCGCGCATCTTGTACAGGAATCGCAAAAATCACCGCTTCCTCAGCCATGCTAGCTTGTTGCAGTTGCTGACTAAAGCCAGCGCCAAAGAAAATATTATCCCCTAGGATTAAGGCCACGGCTTGGCCTGCCATAAACTCTTGCGCAATGATGAGCGCTTGTGCAATCCCTTCAGGACGTGCTTGCTGCGCATAGTCTATCTGCAACCCCCATGAGGAACCATCACCTAATAAGCGTTGGAATAAGGGCATATCATGCGCAGTTGTGATGATTAAGATTTCTTGTATACCCGCTTGCATCAGGGTACAAAGTGGGTAGTAGATCATGGGTTTATCAAAGACTGGCAGCAGTTGCTTGGACATCACCGCCGTCATGGGATAGAGGCGCGAACCTAAACCACCCGCAAGGATAATCCCTTTACGCTTTCGCACAGTATACATTCCAATACGCCTCCAGGGTTGCTTGCATACCCTGCTCAAAGCTATATTGCGCCTGCCAACCTAAAGCCTTCAATTTATCTATATTTAAAGCATATCGCCTATCATGACCCGGTCTATCTTTAACAAATTGCACCAGATCATGATGAGAGCTATGTACTAAGCCAAGCGATAAACCACACACCGAGCTTGCAATAATACCTTGAGAGCGGCTCTGGGCCATGCTCTGCTTACGATCTAAGAAATCACAAATCATCTGCGCTATTTGCTTATTTGTCATCTCTTGCTCAGCGCCAATATTATAAATTTCACCGATTTGCCCGTGTTGTAATAAGAACCATAAGGCGGCGCAATGGTCTTTCACATAGATCCAATCACGCACTTGCAAACCATCACCATAAATAGGCATAGGCTGTTGCTGCAAAGCTTGCTTAAAGAGCTTAGGGATTAATTTCTCAGGGTATTGATGGGGTCCATAATTATTACCACAACGGCTAATTATCACTGGTAATTTATAGGTATTATGCCAAGCCACGACGAACTGCTCAGCTGCGGCTTTACTGGCTGAATAGGGGTTACGCGCCTTCACTGGATCGTTCTCAATGAAAGGTAGGGCTTCAGGAGACAAGCTGCCGTAGACTTCATCGCTTGAGACATACAAGAAACGAAACGCGGCCTGCTCTTTAGCTGGCAACGCATCGTAATAAGCTTGTGCCTGCTTGAGCAAAGCGACGGTACCTTGCACATTATTATGCACAAAAGGCATGGCTTCATCGATTGCGCGATCGACATGTGTATCCGCTGCAAAATGCACAATGGCTGAGATAGCATGCTGTGCGAACACAGTAGCTAGGGCTTTTTCATCCGCGACATCGGCTTGAATAAAGCAATAGTTCGGGTGCTCTTGCACAGCATGCAAATTATCTGGATTCGCCGCATAGCTTAGCTTATCCAGATTCACGATGGGACTATGCTGTAGATAATCAAGAACAAAATGACTCCCGATAAAACCACAACCGCCAGTGACAAGGATAGTCATCTTATTTCTCGTACTTTAAACCGTGGTACTTCTCACCAAAGGCAATATTCGCACGGAAGAAGCCTTCCTTGCTACCGCAATCAAAGCGCTCACCTTCATAAGCATAACCAAAGACCTTACGACTTTTCATGAGTGCAGCAATACCATCAGTGAGTTGAATTTCGCCACCGGCACCCTTACCGATATGGCGTAAATGTTCAAAAATTTCAGGCTCTAAAATATAACGACCAACCACGGCTTTATTGGACGGTGCATTCTCAGGAGCGGGTTTTTCCACAATATTGTTCACCAAGATCGTGCCTGGAGCATAGTCCGTGCCTGCAATAATACCGTACTTCTTGGTCTCTTCCATCGCCACTGTTTGAATTCCCAAAACACTACCTTCATTGGCATGAGCGGCTTGTATCAGCTGTAGTGTGACTGAGGTTTGGGCATCAATCAGGTCATCTGCAAGCAATACGGCGAATGGCTCATTGCCCACCACAGGCTCAGCACACAGCACGGCATGACCCAGGCCCAAGGGCGCATGTTGACGAATATATATACAGTTAACATTGTCGGGGAGAATACCCTTGAGAATTGAGAGCAGCTCAGTCTTGCCCTTCGCGGCTAACTCTGCTTCCATCTCAGGCTGCGTATCAAAGTGATCCTCAATCGCACGCTTATTACGCCCTGTGATGAAAATCAGATCGGTAATACCTGCCGCAATCGCCTCTTCAACCGCATATTGAATCAAGGGTTTATCCACAATCGGCAACATCTCTTTGGGCATCGCTTTGGTCGCGGGAAGAAATCGTGTACCTAAGCCAGCCACTGGAAATACAGCTTTACGAATCGGGTTCATAGTGCTCATCAATCTAGAAAATTAAGTTAATACATATTTTAACGCAGTCCCCCATTTTCGGGAAGTTGCCCTATGTTTAAAGGGAAATCATCCTTAATACTGAGCACACTTTGTTCTGGTTTGAAGGAGCCTATCGAACAGCAAAATACGCCACCCTCTAGACTTTTATCGCTAAGCACGCTCAAACCTGAGTATCGACCAGCGCGCCGACAGCCGCATCAAGTGAATTTCCTAGGGCGTAAAACTTCGCTCATTCGCGCAAGAGCGAGTTAGCTCTAATAGCTGTTAAAATATCAAGCATTAGGTTCAAATTATAGAGCCGTCAGAGTGAGTAACTTATCCCTATGTCTAAAGTCGCTGATCTAAGCACCTTACCTGCCTGGCATGCATTTAGCC
>CAZIKJ010000191.1:0-14963 GCA_964539685.1 uncultured Pelistega sp. | reverse complement strand
TCCATTAGCTGTCCCGCAATAATGGGACCAAGCGCAGCGCCGACACTAAATGCCAATAACACCGCACCACTTAAGCCAACTCGCAAGGCTGGACCTACATGTTCATTGGCTGAAGCTACCGCTAAAGGGTAAAAGGTAAATTGCAAACTACCGATAAGGGCTACCGCAACAAGCAGCCAAGTTAAGGGGATATTGGTAAATAGAATCAGAGGCAGGGTCAAGAAAAACAAAATAAAGGCATTCACACGCAACATCTTTAGGCGATTCAGACGATCGGATAAATACCCCATTGGCCATTGTGAAAGCAGGCCTGCCATTACGCAAACCGAGAGAAAGATGGATACTTGTGCGGGAGAATATCCTTGCTTAGCAGCATACACCGCCCCTAAGGCGTAGAAAGAGCTCGTAATCATGCCACCTAAAAACAAAGTAATTAATGAGTTTGGTACGAGTTTTAGATAGACTTTAATATTTAGTGGTGCTTGTGATTTTAAGACTGGATGTGGGCGACGCGTTAAGGCGATGGGAATTAAGCACAAGCTCACCGCAATCGCCACGGCATTCAGCGCAGATGTATCTAAGCTAGGAAAGGCCGTAATCGCTAACTGACCCAAAACAATCCCTAAACTTGACATCACCATATAGAAAGAGAAAACCACGCCGCGCTTATCGGCTTCAGCTTGGTCATTCAACCAGCTTTCCAGCACCATATATTGCGTGACCATGGCAATCCCAACAACCACTCGGAATCCTAACCAGAGCGGCATATACGACACGAGTGTTTGTGCCAAGACCATCACAGCAACCAAGGCTGCACTGGCAGCATAAGCGCGAATATGGCCGAATTGTAAGATGAGGAGATGACCAAGCTTAACACCGATCACCAAGCCAAAATAATAGGCCGACATTAATAAGCCGACCCATGCTTGCCCCACACCCTCTTGTGTCAGGCTCAGGGCCATATATGTGTTATATAGCCCTGTGCCCAAGGAGAGCAGAAGAATGGCAAAATATAATGAGACAAAAGCCAAAAATATCTTAACCATTCAAAAAAACCACTAAGCTAATTGTTTAAGTAGTGTCTGTGCATCACTTACGCTATAACCGGCGGTTTCTTCGAGATTGAGTTGTTTAACGACACCATCCACCAGAAGCGCAGAGTAACGACGAGAGCGAACACCCAAACCACGTTCGGTAAGATCAAGTTCTAAACCCAACGCCTTGGTCCATAAAGCAGAGCCATCAGCCATCATGCGCACACGGCCATCTGCCTTATATTCACGGCCCCATGCACCCATAACGAATGCATCATTAACGGCCACACACCAGATCTCATCAACACCCTTAGACCTAAAGTCATCAGCAGCATCAATAAAGCCTGGTAGATGTTGCTCTGAGCAAGTCGGTGTGAACGCACCAGGCACTGCAAATATAGCAATAGTCTTACCCTTAACAAGTTCTTCTACGTTAAAAGCATTTGGCCCTAATGGGCATTCTTCAGTAGCCACACTGATGTACTCATACAGCACACCATTAGGCACTTGGTCACCAATCTTGATCGTCATTACTCACTCCTAGGTGGTTAAATAATCTTAAGACTGCACGCGATAAACTAAAACAGATACCGGTGCAAGTGAGATTAC
Source organism: uncultured Pelistega sp. (assembly GCA_964539685.1). Lineage (GTDB taxonomy): Bacteria > Pseudomonadota > Gammaproteobacteria > Burkholderiales > Burkholderiaceae_B > Taylorella. The sequence goes on along the minus strand of CAZIKJ010000191.1, from coordinate 13,320 downwards.
TTTAGTCGTTACGCTACCTAAAAGCAAGCGTGATAAACCACTACGACCGTGTGTGGCAATATAAATTAAATCGCAACCATGTTCTTTAGCGGCATCAATAATACCGTCAGCCACATTGTAATTAGAAGTCACAACAGAAGTAACCTTAACACCCGCGGCATCAGCACGCTCTAAAACAGGCTTCAAGTACTCTTTCGCTTCTTTCTGTGCGGCCTCTTCATAATCACCATCAGAAATAGCATAAGATGCGGCCATACCATCAAAACCGATTAAGGTTGAAAAAGGTTGTGTCACATTAATGGTCACAATCTCAGCACCAATCTGACGGGCAAATGAAATACCTGCATTCGCTGCAATCGCTGAAATTTCAGAACCGTCAATTGGTAAAAGAATTTTTTTGTACATACCCTAATCTCCTGCGTTGAAAAGCTGTAATAAATAAACAGAATAAAAAGTTTTGAATTTACTCTGCGTTCTAATAAAATATTCCTATTAGTCAAACTTGCTCAATGAAGCACTGAATAAGAACCACTTGCTAAGGCTACTTAATCGCACGGTTCTTTGCGCTGCAATTAGAGCAACAACTAATTTACCATTATATTTTAAGCTAATTTTTGCAATAGGGATATTAATAATTATCTATTGCAAACAAGAGCTGTCCTTATTTTCCTAAACATCATGTCAAACTCATCCTTCCATATACGTCCTGCACAATTAAGTGACATTCCAGATATTTTAAATATCTATAGTTATCACGTTCTTTATGGCACAGCGACCTTTGAGGAAGAGGTACCTAGTTTAGAGAATATGCGCAATCGCTTTACACAAATCACCCAAGCCTCTTATCCCTATATTGTGGCCGAAGAAAATGGCGTCGTCATTGGTTACGCTTATCTATCAAGTTACCGACCTCGCAAAGCTTACCGATTTACCGTAGAAGATTCGATTTATTTACATAAAGACCACCTAAGCAAAGGCCTAGGTAGCGCCCTATTACAACGTCTCATTGCCGAAGCTGAGCAAGGGCCGTGGCGCCTGATGATTGCCGTGATTGGGGATAGTCAAAACCATGGCTCTATTAAATTACATGAGAAACTAGGCTTTACCTTAACAGGGATAGAGCCCGCCTCAGGTTATAAGTTTAATCGTTGGATTGATACTGTGCTCATGTATCGCCCAATTGGTTTAGGCGCAACCGCTCCGATAGACCCACATCAGCAGGCATATTAAGCAGTATCTTGAAGAATAAGTTGTTCTGCACCGTCGGCCCCTCATTAGCAGGGGCTGCTCCCATTATAGTACGCTGAATTAGCTTGGAGTATTGGCTTGGAGTATTAACTTGCGGTATTACTTACTTGCGCCCAAATACTCGGTGCTCCCGAGGCTTTTTCAAGGTCTTGTAAATAAGCCGCATGCTCTGCAAGCTCTTGCTCTGTCGCGCGCAAGATAACTAAATCCGAAGTATCACTTGCTTGAAACTGTATGTGCGAGGCATTGTTTTCTTCTTTTTCCTCGACATAATCCATGCTCAGGCCAAACTGGCCGCGCGTCATCGCGATATAGACATCGGCGAGCAACTCGGCATCGAGTAAAGCACCGTGCAATACGCGATGTTCGTTAGATATACCTAAGCGAGAGCACAAGGCATCAAGACTATTACGCTTACCAGGGTACTGCTCACGCGCCAACATCAAGGTATCAATCACTCCACTGGTATAGGATTGAATATCTTTAAGTTTAACGCGCTTAAACTCAGCATTAAGGAAGCCGAGGTCAAACTCAGCATTATGGATGACTAGCTCAGCGCCAGAGATATACTCTACGATGCGCTGAGCTTCTTGCGCAAAGCGATTATGTTGTGACAAGAACTCAGTCGTTAAGCCGTGCACCTCAAGTGCACCCTGCTCGCTATCACGGCCAGGGTTAAAGTAGATATGCAGATTATTGCCTGTTAACTCGCGATTAACTAATTCGACACAACCGAGTTCAATAATACGGTTACCATCCTGCACTCGCAGGCCAGTGGTCTCCGTATCCAACACAATTTGGCGCATAAATTAGTAACCCATACCAGGTACGACGCTAGAGAAGCCCGCATCAACGTGGATGATCTGGCCCGTAATACCACTGGCCATATCTGACAACAAGAAGGCGGCGGTATTACCCACTTCTTCAATCGTTACATTGCGACGTAATGGAGAGTTCTCTTCAACAAAATTCAAGATAACTGAAAGGTCCTTAATGCCGCTCGCTGCCAAGGTCTTAATCGGACCCGCTGAAATCGCATTGGTACGGATGCCTTCGCGACCTAATGAACTGGATAGATAACGCACAGAGGCCTCAAGTGACGCCTTGGCGCAACCCATCGTGTTGTAGTGCGGAATTGAACGCTCAGCACCTAAGTAAGTCAAGGTCAATAATGCGCCCTGACGAGCTTGTAAAAGTGGCAAAGCAGCTTTCGCCATGGCTGGGAAACTATAAGCAGAAATATCGTGTGCAATACGGAAATTCTCACGCGTCATGCCATCTAAGAACGTGCCCGCAATCGCCTCACGTGGCGCAAAACCAATTGAATGCACAAGGCCGTCTAGACCGTCCCAGCGCTCAGCTAGCGCTTTGAACGCACCCTCGATCTCCTCATCCGAGCCAACGTCGCATGGAATCACAATATCACTACCGAACTCTGTTGCGAATTGTTCAACACGACCTTTAAAACGCTCACCTACGTATGTGAAGGCTAACTCTGCGCCTTGCTCATGACAGGCTTTGGCGATACCATATGCGATAGAGCGGTCAGAAATTAAGCCAGTAATTAAAATACGTTTATTTGCTAAAAAACCCATGAGTTTTCCTAATGTTATTATTCAATATACTATACGCACCCGCACTCATGGATTCACTAATAAACACCATTCTTGACGCGCAGGTCGCTATCTGCATGAAATCATAGCACAAAACCCTTCAAATCACCGAGAGAATAGACGCAAAATACCACTTGTTTTGCGATAGATTAAGTTTCAGTGCTACTAACTCGCGCGATGCAAAGACTCCATTGTGTACAGCCCTGCGTCATACATTAAGTTAGGCCAGATCGCGTGGGCTTGGGCTAAACCAATTAAATCTAGGCGTTGGTTTGCCTCAGGAATAGGCGTATAGGTTTCTGGCGCTTGATAGATAAATTGCTGCGCTGGCTTAAGTGAGCACAAAACCGTCAGAATATCATCCACTAAATAGCCGTAATTATCGTTATATTGCATCATTGCACGCCCATTCTGTGCCGATTGAGCGACTACATGAGCTCGCGCTTGAGTCAGAGTTTGGCTCGTAGTTTGCGCTGCGACTTGGCTCGTTTCTTGCCGCATAGGCTCTGTCTCTTCTCGGTCCACTCCAGATACTTGTCCCGTCTCTATGAGCTCTAAGTCACTGGTTAAATCACGTCCGATCATTGGATGTTCAGCCTCAATTCCCGCCAAAGACAATACGGTCACAGGCAAGTCTATCTGGCTAATCACACGAGGATCTCGACACACAGGCACACTACCCCCGAGAATAAGGGCTGGAATATGGAAATGGCGCAAGGGTACTAATGTTTCACCCCAGACCCGTGAGTCATGATCGGCCACCACGAGAAAAATAGTATCGTCCCAATAGTCAGACTGCTGCGCCTTTTTAAAAAACTCACCCATACACCAATCCACATAGCGCACCGAGTTCTCTACGCTTGCCGCCTCGCCTACAGGCGTAATTCGCCCCTCTGGATATTCCCAAGGCGTATGGTTAGTTACCGTAAAAGCTAAACTCAGCTTAGGCACATCCACATCTTGCGATAAGACATCATGTAAGGTGGCGAACATAACTTCATCAGACGCTCCCCAGGTACCGACAAAAGCAGGATCCTTAAAGTCAGGCTGTTCGATTAATTGGCTAAATCCATTCCCCAAAAAGAAGCTTTTCATATTGTCAAAATGCGCTTCCCCTCCATAAATAAAGCTCGTACGATAATCGAAGTCCTTGAGTAACTGAGCCAGGGTGAAAAAGCGACTCTGCGACTTACTTAAACGTAATACCGCATCAGAAATCGTTGGTGGGAAACCACTGCTAACCGCTTCTAAACCGCGTACAGAGCGTGTTCCTGTCGCGTAACATCGCTCAAAACACCACCCTTGATTCATCAATTTATCAAACTCAGGGCTTAAGTCTTGCCCACCAAGCCCGCCAATATATTGAGCACCAAGGCTTTCTTGCACAATTAAGACAATATTTTTGTAGGGCCTTTTTGATATCTTCGCTACATCCTGTGTCCGTGCTATATCCTGTGTCGATACACTTGATGCACTTAAGTTACTGAAGTGAGTCGCTGTATGAGCTGAGCCTGCTGTACCCGTTGAGCTAGGCGCAATCGTTGAGCTTAACGTACTCGTTGAGTCTACCGCACTAGCTGTTCTCGCATCGCCCGAGAAACTCGACCTATTCGCAGCAGCACTTTGGTGATGCCATGAGGGAATGTGTAATGGATTAGTGACAGGCTCGATACCCGCCGCTTGATTCACTAATGCATACACCGTCGCATGGTCCATCTTGCCGTAAGCATCTGCTGCACAGCGCTCATTCTTAATGCTGTACAAGGCGTAAAGCACACTATACAAAGAATTCAAGGGCAAGGTATTGAGCATACCATCACCACAATAGGCCACGGTTGAAGGATTTATAGGACGATGCTTCAAAGTACCACGAATCAAGCCAAAGAGAACAAGAGCACCACCTAAACAAAATAAGCCATCAAGCCACCATGCCGCATCGAACAGCTCACGACCTAGTGAACTCAGCACATAATAAATCCCATAACTTGACGCAAGCATCACGATGACACCGACAATTAAGGTGCTACGATAACCCTTCCAAAGCATGCCAAAGACCTCATTTGGATGCTTCAAGTAGTCCGTAAATAAGCGGTTCGGACGCGTATCATACTCATAAATAAATTGTGCTGATGAGAGCTCTGGAATCACCACTAAGAACCACATCAAAGTCAACCATAAGCCATTAATTGTCCAAGCCACTGCGTTGCCATCAAATACGCTTGCCAACAAGAAAGATGGCGCTACCAACATTGCCAATAATGACAAATCGATGCGCAAGCCGCCTAGAAAGATGGGTAAAACAGCGTGCTGCTTGACACGCGACCATTGCCATACCACGAGTCCGAGACGACTAAGATTCAGAAACAATAATGCCAAAATAGCAAAAGCAAAAACTTGAATATACATGGTGCAAAACAAAACAATTAATTTGCTTGCATCATAGTCAAGAGAGCATCAAGAAATTATCAAATTCCCTTGATAGTTTTTGCCTCATTTGAAAGTTACTATTTCGAGTTGTAAGCATTTATCAAAAACCTATTCTGATGACATTTTCACTATCAAGTCAGTTTCTATTTTTTCTATTTCATCCAACTTAATGTCTTTTTTACAACAATCACCTCTGATAAATAAGGGTTTTGCCGCAAGGGTTAACCCACAATTTAACATTTCCTCACCGTTTATTTGGCTTTTTTTCCTAGGAAAAACCCTAGGTCTTATATAAAACCCTTCCCTTCTTAAAAAAAAGAGCGTAGATTCTATTGCATCGCATCATATTTTTTTACTAATCGCCTCAGGCAAAGGAGACTTTTATGTCAACTTACCAAAATGAAATCAAAAAAGCCGCTGAAGAAATCAAGCAAGCTGGCAAAGCATGGTCTGCAATCAATGCTGAATCTGTTGCACGTATGCGTATGCAAAATCGTTTCCAGAACGGTTTAGATGTAGCGAAATACACTGCTGCTATCATGCGTAAAGATATGGCTGAGTATGATGCTGATCCAGCACAATACACTCAGTCACTTGGCTGCTGGCACGGCTTTATCGGCCAACAGAAGCTAATTGCCATCAAAAAACACTTAAAAACCACGAACAAGCGTTACCTATACCTTTCTGGTTGGATGGTAGCGGCACTACGTTCAGAGTTCGGTCCTCTTCCTGACCAATCTATGCACGAGAAAACTGTTGTATCAGCTTTGATTAAAGAGCTATACACATTCTTGCGCCAAGCTGACCAACGTGAATTAGACTTATTGTTCACTGCACTAGACAATGCACGTGAAGCAGGTGATACAGCTAAAGCGAAGTCTATCGAAGAGCAAATCGACAACTACGAAACACACGTAGTACCTATTATTGCTGACATCGACGCTGGTTTCGGTAACGCAGAAGCGACTTACCTACTTGCTAAACAGATGATCGAAGCAGGTGCATGTTGTATTCAGATTGAAAACCAAGTGTCTGATGAGAAGCAATGTGGTCACCAAGACGGCAAAGTAACAGTTCCACACTCTGACTTCTTAGCGAAGATTAATGCTGTACGTTATGCATTCTTAGAGCTAGGCGTAACTGATGGTGTTATCGTTGCACGTACTGACTCTTTAGGCGCAGGCTTAACCAAGCAAATCGCTGTAACCAACGAGCCAGGTGACTTAGGCGACCAATACAATAGCTTCTTAGATTGTGAAGAAATCTCTGCTGATCAACTTGGCAACGGTGACGTAATCATTAAGCGTGACGGCAAATTGCTTCGTCCTAAGCGCTTACCAAGCAATCTATTCCAGTTCCGTGCTGGTACAGGTGAAGACCGTTGCGTTCTAGACTGCATCACTTCGCTACAGAACGGCGCTGACATGATCTGGATTGAAACTGAGAAACCACATATCGGCCAAATTAAAGGCATGGTTGACCGTGTACGTGAAGTTGTACCTAATGCGAAGCTTGTATACAACAACAGCCCATCTTTCAACTGGACCTTAAACTTCCGTCAACAAGTTTATGATGCTATGCAAGAAGCTGGTAAAGATGTTGCTGCTTACGACCGTAACGACTTGATGAATGTTCAATACGACAGCACCGAGCTTGGCCAACAAGCTGATGAGCGTATCCGCACATTCCAACGTGATGCTTCTCGTGATGCAGGTATCTTCCATCACTTGATCACACTACCGACTTACCACACCGCAGCGCTATCAACTGATAACCTTGCTAAGGGTTACTTCGCTGACCAAGGTATGTTGGCTTATGTACGTAATGTTCAACGTGAAGAAATTCGCCAAGGCATTGCAACTGTTAAGCACCAAAACATGGCAGGTTCTGATATTGGTGACAACCATAAAGAATACTTTGCTGGTGAAGCCGCTCTTAAAGCTTCTGGTAAAGACAACACCATGAACCAGTTCTAATTTTTAAACTGAACTAATTCACTCTCAAGTGAATGTCCGAATGCCGCTGAAAGCCTCGCTGACAGCGGCATTTTTTATAAGTAATAACGACTATTCGTAAAGTGCACACGAATTCGGTTATAGCTGGCAACGTTTTGCGCCGTAGTGATACCATCAGCGGTGATTCCATCTACGCTTATACCATCCGCACTTACTCCTGCAGACAAGAGGGTCTCAGCTTGCTCAAGTCGCTCAATTTCCATAGACCAGCCTAAGCGCTCACTCACCATTGTCACGATATACAAGCCAAAACCATGTGAACCACCCATCTCTTTCGCTTGTCCTTGTAGGATGGCTTGCTGGGCCTCAGTTAAACCAACGCCCTCATCTTCCACATCAAAGTACGTGTCATATAACTGGATTCGAACAGCACCTTTAGTATGTTGAAGAGCATTCTGTAGCAAATTACGCACTAGCATCTTGCTTAAGAATACATCACTTAAGAGTTTCACTTTTTGCTGTCGCAGCGTCAGGGTTACGCGCTCACTACCGAAACTCAGAGATAGATCCTCTTTAACTTGAACTAAGACATCATTTAGATAGAAAATCTCATTTTGCGTTGTGCCCTCTTCTTTACGCGCCAATTTCAGGATGGTCTCGACATTCATCTGCATCTCATTACAGGCTTGGCGCACTCGACCCAAGGTAATCTGATCCCGCTCATTAAGTTGTTGCCGAGACTCGATAATATCTAAGGCACCCGCCATCACAGCAATCGGCGTACGTAACTCATGACTCGCCAAACCAAGCAAGGAGTTCTCTCGCGTCACATAGGCATTCAATTCGGCTAGAAACTGGTTAAAGTTTGAGGCAATCGTATACAGCTCTGCTTCCTCATAAGGCATTTGAATCAGCGGCATATCTTTACCCACAGGCACCGCGGAAATATCATTCGAGAGTTGGCGCCAGGGCTTAACAATCCGCTGACTACTGATATACGACAAGATTGCACTCAGTAATATCATAAATACAATCACACCTATGAGCACTTTCTGAAAAAGATGCTCTCGGTCCTCAAAGGCGGTGATATTCTTTGCGTAATACAGCACTCCCGTATCAAGTTGTTGGCGTTTGCCGATAAAAATCTGATCACCCACCTCAAACTCATGCACCATACCTTCGCTTAAGCCGCGTAAATCAGCCGGCATATTTACTGGCAGTGCTTCACCATTTGGTATAAAGGCTATTTTCTGTCCCTGCGAGTCCCAGATATAGGTGCCCGCTTGCGTAAAGTTCTGGATAATATAGTCACGATCAGCACTAAAATTCACCTCAACAATCGTATCTTCCATATCTTCCGTAAAGGCATAGACTAGGGTCGCCATAAGCACAATAGCAATGGAACAGACCAAGAATATCGACCAATAAAGTCGCGCTGAAATTGACTTCATAACGAGCGCTCCCGTGAGCTGAGCTTCGTGGATTTATGAGCAGAGTTAGTCTCTTTCCCACCCTTATCTTCTTGATCAGATTTAGCTTCTTTCCCGTCCTTCTCTTCTTGAGCAGACTTAGCTTCTTTGCCACCCTTCACCTCTAGAGCGGCCTCCTGCGCTGACAATAAGCGATACCCTTGACCATGAAAGGTCTTAATACAGGTATAGCCCCAGGTCTCCTGCAAGAGTCGTCGCAAACTATACACCTGCGTACGTACCGTATTCATATCCACCTCTCTCTCTCCCCAGACATGCGCCACTAGGTCATCATAATCCAATAGCGCAGGATAGGCGCGCATGAGTGTCTGCAGGATTTTGGCGGGGATACCACTTAACGTTAACACTTGGCTGGCATTCTGATTACTCACTTGCATAGTGCTTAAGTCAAACACTAAATCCGCCACATTGAGTTTTTGCGTTTGAGAAAAGCCATATTGACGTCGATAGAGGGCCTCAATACGTAACTGCAACTCACGTAAATTAAACGGCTTCACCAAATAATCATCCGCCCCCGAATCAAACCCCTCTTCTTTATCATGTAATTGATCCTTGGCCGTCATCATCAAGACCGGTGTGCTCTTGTGCAACTCATTGCGCAGTCGATAACAGAGATCAAACCCTGATACGCCAGGCAGCATCACATCCAGAACAATCACATCATAATCTTGTGTTGCTAAGAGGTGTAAGGCAGTCAAGCCATCATCAGCAAAATCCAATGCATAAGCATCGCTATCAAAGAACTCTGCCAAATTCTTGGCCAAACCAGCATGATCCTCAACAATTAATAGTCGTATCGTTTGACGCGCTGTCATGAAATTACCCATTGAAATAATGGTTAGAAAAAGGGGTAGTCTTCGGCAATAAAACCGATTGCCACAATAAGCACTAGCATATCTGGGCCAAATGGATCGCCAAACGCTGAGGGCTCAAATCACGTCGGATAGTGCATAGTCTCTCAACCATATGAATCCCTTAGCACCGACAAGCCTTCCCTGTGATTCTACACCACTGACTAAATCGTAGGAGAATGCTTAAATAAATAATAGCGCTTATTTTCATAAACCAAACTTAAACCTTCAGGCTTATACTGATTAAATTCATCAATCGCTTTCTTACTCACCGCAATATACCAATTCACACCAGATCGCTCTGGCAAGCTAGGCAGGTCCAAATCATCCACAGACCGCACCCTTTCTTCCGAGTAAAACCGGGCTGAGAATGGTAGCTCTTGATAATAATACAGCGCACTCTGGCCCTGCTCTTGTGTAAAAGCCACCAAGTCTTTTTCAGTGCGCCATATATTCGGATAGACCGCACCAATAGCCACCATCACGACCAATAAACTGGGTGCCAATAAAGCCAAATAGGGTGCTTTCTCTTGCCATTTAAGACTCGGAATAAGCTGTAAGACTCGGGCAAAAAGCAAGGATACCGCAACCATTGAAGGCAACAAATAAGTCCATAGAATATTGCCTGAGAAAGTGAAAAAAGCGCCACAAAACAAAGCCCAACTGAGCACAAACGAGAACATAGGAAAGCCACGAAACGCTTCTCGCACACTCGCCCAGTCGCCTCGAAGCCATAGCCACGCAAGCACCAATACCACTACAGGCCACCAAGGCAAACTTGCCACTAATGCATTCAGCCAAATCGTGCCGTAGGCCTGCTGATGCGCCGTACCATACATATCGCCCTGCCAGCCAGGATCAACAAAACGTAAGAAATGCTCTCCCACAATAAAGTAATGTAAGAAACCTGGGGTTTTAATCTCGGCTAAAACATACCAAGGCAAGACTAAAGCAGCCACTAATAACAGCCCCTGCAACCAGGGATAAGCCTGCATAAAGCGTAACCAGCGATCCTTATGCCAAGCAAGATAGACAGCGATAGGCGTACCGACCAAGACCAAGGTTAAGGGACCTTTAGCCAATAAGCCAATTGCCAAGCCGATAAATCCTAGATATGCCCAGAGTTTTGAGTTAGCTTTCGGCGGTACGCTAGACACGTCCCCTGAGGTAGAACATGCTCTCGACTCTTGCCACATACATTGAATAAACGAGCAGAAGACCAAGGTCGTGCCCAAGGCGAGAAAAGGATCCGTTAAAACCGCACCAATATTTACGAACACCAAAATCATTGAAGCATAAATCAATACAGCCCATTGCGCGGTGCATTGACTATATACTCGTGCAAAGACATAGCGAATGGCGCACAAACTCAACAGCATACTTAACCATGAAGGAAAGCGCGCTGCAAACTCATTCACACCAAAGACATGCATACTTGCAGCAGCAGCCCAGAAGGACAGCGGTGGCTTACCCCAGAATGGCTTACCTGGTTCAAACCATGGGGTGATCCAATCGCCTGAGCTATACATGATTTGGGCAATTGCCGCATAACGTGGCTCGCTCGTATCTTGAAACGGCATAATGGCAATAATCACTAAGGCCAAAAGCATCAACACCAAGGTGATGCTATCTTTTTTAGAGAATTGTGAAGTCTTCATCTTGCTTGGACCTCCTCTTCCTCATACAAGCCAGGACTTAAGCTATAGTTTTTTACGGGCGTGGCACTTTGAACAATATCGCGAATCAAGAATACGGGTCTTTGTTTCGCTTCAAAGTAAGCCTTACCGACATATTCGCCCAGTAAGCCTAGAGAAATTAATTGCACACCTCCCAATAAAGTAATCACAGAGATTAAGGACGGGTAGCCCGGCACGGCCTCCCCTAAGATGGTGGTTTTCGCAATAATCCAGATAGCAAATATCAAGCCAATTAAGGCGGTCAATACACCCACCCCCATGGTTAAGCGCAAGGGCGTAATTGAAAAAGACGTAATCCCTTCGAAGGCCAAGCGAAATAAGCCGCCATAATTCCACTTCGTCATCCCAGCAGCACGTGCATGTCGATCATATTCAATGAATTTAGTCGGAAGACCAATCCAAGCAAATAAACCTTTCATATAGCGATTACGTTCTGGTAGCTGCTTAATCGCATCCACTGCCTTACGACTCATCAGACGAAAATCTCCCGTATCCACAGGAATATCGACATCACTTACTTTATTCAATACACGGTAAAAACAATGCGCTGAGAAGCGTTTAAACCAGGTTTCCCCTTCTCGATGCTTACGCCGCATCGCGACCACATCGTAGCCCTCACGCCAAGCCTCCAACATTTGCGGAATCAGCTCAGGCGGGTCCTGTAAATCAGCATCAAGCATAATGACCGCATCGCCACTAACATGCTCCAGGCCCGCACTTAAGGCCGCCTCTTTACCGAAGTTACGACTTAAGCGAATGACTTTTAAAAAAGGCTTAGTTACCGCTAAGCGCACCATGGCTTCACCCGAGCCATCCTTGGAACCATCATCCACCAAGACAATTTCGTAACTGATTTTCAGGGGTTGCAAAACCTGACTAAGGCGCTCATACAAGAGCCCTAAAACCTCGCGCTCATTGTAAACAGGTACGAGGATAGACAGTTCTGGTGCAGACTTAACATGGGCACTATCAAACCGATGATAATGTTGGCGATTCATAGAATACGAGCCTTTTATACAAAACAAAATTAATCAACATGACGCAAACAGTGGTGAGCACCTGAGTCATAAATAAAGAAAACAAGCCTGAACGTTGTAGCAATTCAAATATAAGCGCATTAAAGAGAAAGCTCAGCCCTACACTTAACATATACTTTGGCAGAGTCTTCAAATGAGAGCCTTGACTATTAAAAACCACCGAGCGCTGTAGAAAATAATTTACCAACGCACCACATAATGCACCTGAGGTAGTGGTCGCTAAAGGGCTAAGCATGCCAGCGCCCGCCAATGAACCATTAGCGTGCTGATTTGCTAACTCTGATAGATATAGATGTAGAAACGATAAGTCACTGAACTGGGCAAGTAGCGTCAACAGCCAGCTAAATAAAGCGCCACTTAAGATCGCAAACACAAGCCAATGCACCAAGGTAGCTAAACCACCACAGCCCATAAAGCGGAAAACTTGTTGAATAAGCGAAGAATGTGACACTGCTAAACCTCATTCGGCCTGACGCCTACTGAATATGTTGAGCAGTATAGGGAGGGGAGTATAAAAAATCATCAAAAAAATATCAGGCAAATATCAAATCGTCACTTGATGATTACCTTGATTTCTATTGCAGGAAATTATCGCCAAATCTAAGGAATCGCATACGTTCCTGTGGCATGGGCGACCAACTCATCATGCCCTTCAGAATAAATTCTTACCTCACCCATGGCTAAGCGACGTCCGACTTTAAGCAACTCCACCTTAACGATTAAATCTTTACCCGCGCTAGGTTTACGCAGGAATGAGATATTCAAATTCGTCGTCACCGCTAAGGGCACGATACCAATCTGCGCAAGCAGCGCTACATATAAGGCCACATCCGCTGCCGCCATCATCACCGGGCCAGATACTGTGCCGCCTGGACGCAAGGAACTGTAATCGACGGGATAACGGATCGTGGCGCTGTTTACGCCAATCGCCAGAACCGTACAACTCATTTGTGGAAAATCTGATTTTAAGAAGGCTGAGATTTCTTCTAAACCGGCTTTAAG
>CAZIKJ010000190.1:0-3756 GCA_964539685.1 uncultured Pelistega sp. | reverse complement strand
CGAGTATATGAAAAAAATCTGCTCATCTTATCTGATTTGACGGGGTTAGGGGATTAATGCTAGGTTATGGGTTAGAATATACGGTATTTTTATAGTTTACTTAAACTGAACGAGCAAATTCAACAGCTTGCTTACCTTCCGTTAAGCGAGCAATTTCTTCTTGTTCAAGAGTTTGAATTAAGTTCATTTCATTTCCTATACACCATCATACGCAACTTGCTTATCAAATATAACCATGTTATTGCCTAGCTGCCATATTCAGAGCCACTCAGTAACTCTATTCATTAATCAGCTAGCTAACACTATATGAATCGACTTAACCACTAAGTCAATTCGTTGCCAGAGGATGGAAAAACTTAAGATTTCGATTATAGCGTAATTTCTTCTTAATTGACAAGTACTTAAGTAAGAATCCCAAGGAGTTATAGGGAATTAAATAAACCCGACAGGAATAAAAAACAACAGGCATGAGAAATACCTTGCAAAAACTACTGTATATATATACAGTAGTAACTGTCGTAAGCATAGTACGACACATCAGGTTAGGGTCCTGATACTCATCTACTTGTAGTGGATTATATAGTGTAAATCAGTAAGGAGATTTGCTCTATAGCTGATAGAACCACTCAAGTAGATGCCCCTTCGGGGGAACCACCCTATTTGTATTTAATGCAAGATCACTTAAGAACACATCGTCCTTACTCGCAATTAATAGCTGACTCATAGCTAATTATCGTTGCTAGTAAGCGCATCAATAAGGATACGGACATGAGTAAGCACATTAACACAAGTTTAGCGATGTATCAAACCCGACAGCCACACAAACCAGCTGCTGACTATCATGCACGCCCTACTGCACGATCTCATGTACGTCCACATACATGCTCGGATGTACGCTCTTTTGATCTCAGCATTGCGCAATTGGAAAACTGGCCAATTCGTCCTATTCGTACACGCCGTAATGGCTCAACTGGTTTACGTCGCGATATCAAGCGTTGCATTCAGGGTTCAGTCAGCATCGCACAAGGCATATGGACGGCATGCGATCCCTTATTTAAACTCTTGAAGAAAGCCAACACGACTTTAGATAAGGTGCAGTTAAGTCACGCTGAACCCTTATATACTGATTCTTCATCTACAGGAGCCTTACATACTGGGGCCTTATATACAGGAGCCTTACATACTGCATCCTTACAGGCTGGTTTCTTGCATGACAATCACTCACAGACAGTATGCTTGAATACAGAGTCTTTAAACACAAGTTCTTCAGAGACTAGCCGCTCTCACGTGAATATGCATAAGAACACTCAACAAGACTTATTTCTACCTACGCAAGATCTTCACAGACCAAGCTCTACGCGCATCATGTCAACCAAACCCATGCAACAAATCGTACAGCCCAATCTATTGAAAGATAGTTTAGCTACAGCAGTATGGATTATCATTGCGCCAACAGTGATGATTTTAGGTACAGTGGCTGGATATTAGCCACCTTATAAATAGAATAAGGTATGAGCCATAAGCATGACTAGGGCTCATACCCATTTTACGGTTCATACCCCTTCCATTATTCAGTCCAGACCTAGTTAAACTAGAAAGCGCTAAACCATATGTTTTGAACATCTATAATTTGTAGATCTTTGTATATTTATGTTTTGATCATAAGTGAACCAGTGAATTCACTTAATGCTACAGTTTGCGCTAAAGCACTTGCGCGCGGCAAGAGATGCGCTGCATACATAAGCGCTGTATTCACTTTCTGCTCATAAATATCACCACTCTTATCTTGGCAGGCTAAGGCTGAACGAACCAGATGCCAGCCACCATGAACGTAACCCGCCAACATTAAGAAAGGCACGCTTGCACTAAATGCTTGACGCATTTTGCCTGCCGATGCTAGTGACAGTGTCGCCTGTAAGGCGCTTTCATAGGCATCAACTGCTAAGCTGAACTGTTTAGCTAAGAACTGATGATTTGCATTATCCGCTTGCTGCTGAAGCTGGGCTTGAGTCTCACGCATAGCTTGGATAAAACCTTTAGCAACCGCACCACCGTCACGTAAGGTCTTGCGGCCAATAAAATCATTAGCTTGAATCGCTGTCGTACCTTCATAAATCGGTAAAATACGCGCATCACGATAATATTGTGCAGCACCTGTCTCTTCAATGAAACCCATACCACCATGCACTTGAACACCTAATGAGGTGACTTCAAGCGACATCTCCGTTGAAAAAGCTTTCACAATCGGGACCAAGTATTCTTGCATAGCTTTATGCTTAGCACGCTCACCAGCATCAGGGTGATGAGTGGAAATATCATGCGAACATGCTGCAAATAAGGCCGTCGAACGTGCACCTTGGATGAGTCCTTGCATCGTGCTCAGCATACGTTGTACATCGGGATGATTAAAAATAGGCACTGGCCCTGCTGAACCCTCAATAGCATTACTCTGCAAGCGCTCTTGAGAATAGGCTAGCGCATGCTGATAAGCACGCTCAGAGACCGCGATACCTTGTACACCCACATTGAAGCGTGCCTCATTCATCATCACAAACATATACGAGAGACCGGCATTCTCCGCACCAATTAAATAGCCAATCGCACCCTCACCTACCTCGCCTTTGTTATCGCCAAATAACAACACAGCCGTAGGACTCGCATTAATGCCAAGTTTTTCCTCTACTGAAGCACACCATACATCATTACGTGCACCTAAGCTACCGTCATCATTCACTAAGAATTTAGGTACAACAAACAAGGAGATACCTTTAACACCAGCAGGTGCATCTGGTGTACGAGCAAGAACTAAGTGCACAATGTTCTCAGACATATCGTGCTCACCGTAGGTGATAAAGATTTTCTGACCTGTGATACGGTAACTGCCATCGTCTTGTTTCACCGCTTTAGAATTCACTAAGGCAAGATCTGAACCCGCCTGAGGCTCAGTCAAGTTCATCGTACCCGTCCATCGTCCTTCAAGCATAGGCGGAATGAATTTCTGTTGTTGCTCTTCAGTACCCGCTTGCATAATCGCTTCAATGCAGCCATCAGTCAATAAAGGGCAAAGCGCAAACGATAAATTAGCGGCATTAATATTTTCGGAAGTGACTGCAGCTAATAATTTTGGAAACCCTTGACCACCAAACTTAGGGTCATGTTGCAAGGCTTGCCAGCCACTTTCAGTGTATGACTTAAAAGCTTCTTTAAAACCATCAGGAGTTTTAACCACGCCATCCTGCCAGACAGAGTGCTGACGATCACCAATCACATTCAGTGGCGCAATTTGTTCTTCAACAAAACGCGCATTCTCTTCAAGAACAGCGGGAACTAAATCGTCAGTAATTTCTTCAAAACCAGGTAGACTTTGAACTTGCTTAAGTAAGCCCAAGTCATTTAGATTGAAATAAAAATCATCTAATGCTGCTTTAAAAGCCATAATTGTCTCTTTCCAAAAAGTTATACAAAATGCCTAACTGAATAAATTAGTATAGCACTGCTTAAGCAACAAAAAAACAATTTTTTATCCAATAAAATCAAGCTTCTTTTAATACAAGGTTTAATTCCAGAGCGATTTAGTTTAAGGATAAATACATTATAAACCTTGTATAAAGTATTTAATCACACTGTTCGTTTTCACTTCAGTGCTTCTGTACATTCTTGGTTCGTTTGCGTAAAGTAAGCGTTAAGCCATTGGCGAGCCTGCTCAGGATTACTAAAACACCCCACATTAAACTCAAATACATAGTGAGAATCGGG
>CAZIKJ010000189.1:0-3787 GCA_964539685.1 uncultured Pelistega sp. | reverse complement strand
TGTCTTGTTTACAATAGAGTGGGAATGATCCCACGTCTGGAATAGACCAGCAGTATAAGGCATAAAAAGCCGCTAAGCCCGCGTAACTGCGGGCTTCTTTGTCTCTTTGTCTGAGGCTTATTAAGATTTGGGTGGTAGCTATTACTCAAACCCACGTCCTTCACCCATTTCCTCATACGTCACACCCTCGCGAATATGATAAATTCGTTTGAAGGTTGGAATAATCTTTTCATCATGAGTCACAACAATCACAGCGGTGTCATAGCGCTTGGCCATATCATTTAAAATGCGAATAACGGCCATGGCACGAACCGAGTCAAGTGGGGCTGTTGGTTCATCAGCGAGAATCATAGGTGGGCGATTGACAAGGCCACGCGCAATCGCCACACGTTGTTGTTCGCCTCCAGATAACTGTGAAGGCATGGCTTTAGCACGGTGATGTACATCTAAGGCGGTGAGCAGCTCCAGCGCGCGTTGCCGTGCCTCTGCATTCGGCACGCCTGCCAGCATTGGAAGTAAGGCGACATTATCGGTGACATCTAGAAAAGGGATGAGATATGGAGCTTGAAAGATGAATCCTAACTTGTCACGACGTAAGGCACGTAGGTCGCGGACTTTCCAGCCATTATCGAAGATGACTTCATTGCCTAAGACCATTCGTCCAGAGCTAGGATCAATCACGGCACCTAAGCATTTAAGTAAGGTGCTCTTGCCTGAACCTGATGGACCAATCAAGCCAACGACTTCGCCAGGCGCAACATGCATATTGACGTCTTTCAAAGCTAAAACAGCGGTGTCGCCTTGGCCATAACGCTTGGACAATCCTTCAATAACTATGCCTTGACTTGTCATCATTAACCTCCAATCGCTTCTGCAGGATCAACTTTAAGTGCCATACGGATGGCCACTATACTGGCTAGTACACAGATAGTCATCACTGCTACAAAGCCAAGTATTGAATCTCCAGGAAGCATCAAGACATATTTTGGGAATAGGGGAGCGGAAAATGTTGCACTGATTTTACCTACAATAAAACCAATTAAGCCTAAGACTAGGGCTTGTTGAAGAATCATCCAAGCAATAGTACGATTACGAGTGCCAATGAGTTTTAGGACAGCGATTTCGCGTATCTTATCCATGGTTAAGGTGTAAATAATAAACGCTACGATTGCTGCACTGACTAGGGAAAGAATGACTAAAAACATGGCGATTTGTTTGGCTGAAGTAGCGATTAATTTACCGATTAAAATACTTTCCATCTGACTTCGATCGTAGACGGTGAGGCGTTTCCAGCGACGAATAGGTTCGGCTACTTCGGCTTGGGTTAACTGCGGATGGATACGCACAAGAACAGCATTGACAGAGTTATTGCTGGTCTGTAAATTTGTCACGGCTTCTAAAAGACCAGGGATAGCAGGACGGTTAAAAGCTGGGTTGGCTTCTGTTCGTCGACGCTGCATCAAAATGGCATCATTGTCTTTAAGAAATTGGGCTTGTTGTGCGTCTTTAAGAGGAATAAAAATCATAGGGTCACCACTAGAGGACACCATACGGCGCGTCATACCGACCACGTGATAGTGCTGACGACGAATCTTTATGGTGTCGCCTAATTGAAAACCAGTGGCGATATCGGCAACAGCTTCATAATGACCACGAGTAATTTGTCTGCCAGTAATAAGATGGGTTGGCCAGCCAGGTGTGCCAACCTCACCAGCCGTAATGCCTACTACCATTGCGCGTACATCACTATCGTCTTTACGCACCTGCATAGTGAGGTAGGTAATATTAGCCGCATTAGCAACGCCTGGCATCGTACGTATGCTGCGCCATAAATCATCTGGGATGCTAGAGGACTCTGCATAAGGGCCGATGGTGTCTTTTTGAACAATCCATAAATCAGCGCCACTACTATCAAGTAGAACTTTGCCGTCATCAACCATGCCACGATAAACGCCAGCCATGATGAGGGTAACTCCAATGAGTAGCCCTAGGCCTATCCCAGTGAAAATGAATTTTCCCCAGGAGTGCAGAATGTCACGACCAGCTAAGCTGATCATGGAGTTACTCCAGGTAGATGTTCTACAATATTGAGTCGACTTTTAACACTGACCACTTTCTCACTATAAACAATAATTTGCTCGCCCTCATGTAAGCCTTCGAGCACCTGTGTTTGTCCATTCAAATCAGAACGACCTAGGTGTACAGGTACAAACTGTAATCCAGTTTCTTGTAGTTTCCAGACACCACGTTGACCATTCACGATTCGTAGAGCTGCGTTAGGGATGCTAGGTGTTGCTTCTAGGGCATCTAGTTGTACAGTGACTTCAGCTAGTTCACCTAAAGGAGGTAGTGGGTTAGGTGTTGTGTCAAAAACAATTTTAGCGAGAGTTTCCTCTGTGATTTGGTCTGCACGTGGTTCAATGCGTAAAACATGGCTAGCTATTGCTTGGTCTGGGCGAGAGCGTAAGGAGGTCTTGCTTAATAACTTTTCCTTGAGTCCATTCGCGCTGACTTGGTCAAAACGTGTGTCAATCCAGAGACTGCTTGGATCTATTAGTTCAACTACGGCTTGTCCTGCAACCACCGTCGTGCCAGGGTCGACATCACGTGCTATAACTAGGCCAGTCACTGGAGCTATCAGGTATAAATTCTGTTGTTGAGCACGTAGTGCTTTGAGTTCTGCCAGTAAGCGAGCAGTATCTGTTCGTGAGGCAGCGAGTGCTGCATTAGCGATAGATAGCTCATGACGTTTGGTAAAAGCGCTTTCTTCACTTGTGGCGCGTGAGGCATAGAGTTTTTCATAGCGGTTTGCTTGTGATTTGGCGAATACTTGTTTTGCCTCTGCTTGGCGAGTAGCCGCTTCAGAGCTTTTAATTGTCGCTTCTTGGGCAGCAATACGGTCATCTAAATCGACGGCATCCATCTGGCCTAAAATCTGTCCAGCCTTAACTGTATCGCCGACGTGCACATCTAAGCGCTTGACCCTGCCCGCAAAGGTGGGACCTATTTTATAGGTGTAGCGTGCTTGAACAGTGCCAATCCCAAATATCGAGGGACGAATAGATTCGAGCTTAACAGTGCTTACCGTTACATTAATCGGTGCTAGAGGACCAGAGCGTACAGCCACATAGATAAATAGGGCAAGTAAGGGTAGGATGATTAGAATGAGCGCTAAGGTACGGCTTCGTAAACGAAAAAGTTTCATAAGCTAGCTCCTTATTCCATCAAGATAAATAGCAAACACGCCCCTTGCATCACGACGCATGCGTTCGGTATCGTTGGCAATTAATGACTGAAGAATTAGGCCTTGAATAGAACCAATAAATGATATAGAAGCGATATCAATATCTAACTCAGTCTTTATTTCATTTTGTGCCTTGCCATTGGTCATTAACTGATTCAAACGATCAAGATAGTGCTGAATTAAGTTTTGTATCACCTGCTTAGGTAAGGAATCGCCAGAGCGTTGGAGTTCGGCGAAAAGTAAGCGTGGTATGCCAGGGTGTTCTGAGACAAACTGAATATGTGCCATAAATACAGCCTCAAGTGCAGCTAAAGGAGAATTTATACCTTCAACAGCTTGATCTAGGCGAGCGAGAAGGTGTTCAGCAACCCAATGCATGACGGCTTCTAAGATACTTTCTTTTGTTGGAAAGTGACGGAATAATGCACCTTGTGTGAGCCCCATACCTTGAGCAATGGCAGCTGTCGTAATATCACTAGGGTTTTGTTCCGCTGCGAGTTTAATCACCACCTCAATGATGATTGCGCGACGTTGCTCCGCAGG
>CAZIKJ010000188.1:0-2947 GCA_964539685.1 uncultured Pelistega sp. | reverse complement strand
GTGCTGGAGCATGCGCTAAGAATCAGGAAGATGCATGCGAATACTATGTATTTGAACAAAGAGGCTAGTGACGATGGCAAGTACTTAATCTGCCACAAGAGACTGGGTCGATATGATGAATAGGGGATGATTAAACGCGTCATCACGGTAGATTCATCACTCTGTTGATTTAGTTCATAGTGCTGAGAATTTGTCATCGTCATCACCCCTGAAAATTTCTTGATAGAGAAAAGCTTTAGCCCTCATTGATAATAGCTATACTGCCAGAAAAAAGCCTGGAATAGCGGACAAAGCGATAATTCACGTTAAAATGAATCCATATAAATTTTCTCATGGGTGGCAATAATGCAAAACTACGATTTTGATTTATTAGTGATTGGTGGTGGTAGTGGTGGTGTACGTGCATCACGTATGGCGGCGGCACAAGGCGTTAAGGTCGCCGTGGTTGAGGAGGCGCCACTCGGTGGTACATGTGTTAACTTGGGATGTATTCCGAAGAAATTGTATAGCTACGCATCAAGCTTCCCAGGCCACTATAGTTCCGCAGTAGGCTATGGGTGGGAAGCGGTTAATCCTGGTTTTAATTGGGATACGTTGAAAGCGAATCGTGCCACTGAAATTACTCGCTTGAATGGTGTGTACAAGAACCTACTTGACGGTTCGGGTGTGCAATTGATTGATGGTCGCGGTGCTTTAGTTGATGCACATACCGTACAAGTTGGCGAGCAACAATACACGGCGAAATATATTCTCATTGCGACAGGCGGTTGGCCGGTGATTCCTGATGTCGAAGGCAAAGAACTCGCCATTAGCAGTAATGAGATTTTTGATTTGCCAGAGTTCCCTAAGCGCTTAGTCGTGGTCGGTGGTGGTTATATTGCCAGTGAGTTTGCTTCAATCTTTAACGGTTTGGGTTCGCAGGTAACGCAGCTTTATCGTTCTGAACAAATCCTGCGCGGCTTTGATCAAGACATCCGTAATTTTTTAGCTCAAGAGATGAGTAAGGCGGGTGTCGATATTCGCACCAATAGCGATGTGGCGAAGCTCGCCAAGACAGCCAGTGGTATTGAAGTCACTTTGAAAGACGGTAGTACCCTCGAGGTTGATCAAGTGCTTTACGCTACAGGTCGTGCGCCGAATGTGAAGGGCTTAGGTCTTGAGGCGCTGAACATCGCTCAACAGAAGAATGGCGCCATCGTAGTCGATGAGGATTATCGTACGAATGTGGAGTCTGTGTATGCCTTAGGTGATGTCACTGACCGGGTGCAGTTAACGCCAGTCGCTTTAGGTGAAGCCATGGTCTTGGTCGATCATTTGTTTGGTGAGGGTAAGCGTGAGATGAGTTATGACTATATCCCGACTGCTATTTTCACCACACCGAATGCGGCAACGGTTGGCTTGACGGAAGACGAGGCGCGCGAACAGTATAAGGATATCGTCATTTATCGCTCAGAGTTCAGGGCCTTAAAGCATACTTTAACAGGTAAGAATGAGCGTACCTTAATGAAATTAATCGTCGATAAGGCCAGTGATAAAGTTGTCGGCATGCATATGGTGGGTGATGAAGCGGGTGAGATTATCCAAGGCTTTGCCGTCGCCATGAAAGCGGGTGCGACTAAGGCTGTTTTCGACAGCACCATTGGTATACATCCAACAGCGGCGGAAGAATTTGTAACGATGCGCACGCCAGCGGCATAAAACTTACGACACACTTTGTCACAAACTTGTTGCCCTGAACAAGTCCAACACCTAGCGATTCTTGCTAGGTGTTTTTTTATGTTTAAAAAACATTTACTTATCTTGTCTAGTCAAGAATGAAGGCTCAAAACGCTGATTGTCATATAACTGTAACAGTGCTTTAAGATGGATGTCACATTCAGTTTGTAATATGGCGTCAATTCATTTTTAAAGACATTGTTATGACCACAGCAATTACTGTTAAACAGTTAAATAAAACATTTGGCAAGAAACAAGTTCTGCATAGCTTGGACTTGGATGTGCCAAAGGGTGCTATGGTTGCCCTAATCGGAGCCTCGGGCTCTGGTAAATCAACCCTACTACGCCACTTAGCAGGTTTAGAGCGCTCTGATAAGAAGCAGGGTGGTGAACTATTTGCGCTTGGTCAGCAAGTTCAAGCCAATGGTGTATTGAGCAAAAAAGTCCGCCATATTCGTTCAGATATCGGCTATATCTTCCAGCAATTTAATTTAGTCGGTCGCTTAAGTGTATTGCAGAATGTGCTGCTTGGTCGCTTAGGACGTATCCCTCGTTGGCGTGGCACCTTATCACTCTTTAGCCAAGAAGATAAAGATTTGGCTTATGCCGCTCTCGATCGTGTGGGCTTATTGGAGCATGCTTTCAAGCGCGCCTCACAACTCTCGGGTGGTCAACAGCAACGTGTAGCGATTGCGCGCACCCTATGTCAACAAGCCGAAATTATCTTGGCCGATGAGCCAATCGCTTCACTAGACCCAGAGTCTGCTCGTAAGGTGATGGACACCTTAGCGGATATCAATCAGAAAGATGGTAAGACCGTTATCGTGACTTTGCACCAAGTGGACTATGCCGTACGCTATTGCCGCGATGTGGTCGCACTGAAAGACGGAGTTATCCATTATCAAGGCTCGATTAAGGGTTTAACCAATCACTTCTTAAATGGTTTGTACGGCTCAGAGCTGGGAACCAATCTGCTGTTTCGCGATACGCATGCTGAACAGCAGGATGAGAAGAAGCCTACGGATAAAGAAGGCGATGTGCTAGTGATGGTGGCTTAATCCGTTGAGATTGAGGATCTGTTCATTATAGAGCCTCAACGCCAATGAGGTTTTAGTAAGGAGTCGTCAGATTGACTTTTTGCAAGAGGTCTCATCGTTCGGAGTGCTCAATTACAGCTTAAGAGATGTCTTATTCCTTGATGAGATTTCAGTTAATAAATTTTTAAAGTTTA
>CAZIKJ010000187.1:0-12494 GCA_964539685.1 uncultured Pelistega sp. | reverse complement strand
CATCCACACAAAGGAGTTAGCATGTTGAAGACAGCAACTAAGAAATTAATTTGGGCGAGTGTGTTTGGGGTAGCGGCTATTGGCAGCCAAGCCATTGCACAAGATAACTACCCCACTAAAGCGATTACCTTAATCGTGCCTTATGGTGCAGGCGGTACAACTGATTTGATTGGGCGTGCGCTTGCAGAAGGGATGGGTAAGCATTTAAATCAAACTATTGTGGTGGAGAACAAGCCAGGGGCAGCCGGCTCTATGGGTGCGAATGATATGGTGAATGCAAAACCTGATGGTTATCGCATTACATTAGCACCAGCGGGTATTTTCCGCCAGCCTTATTTACAAGCAACACGCTACGATCCGATTAAGGATCTACGTTATATAGCGGCCTTTGCGAACTATGATTTTGCGATTGCCGTTGCGCCAGATTCACCGATTAAAACTATTCAGGATTATGTAAAATTTATTCAAGAGAATCCTGATAAGATGGACTTCGGTACGCCAGGTCGTTTCACAGGCAATCAGGTTGTGATGGTAGAGCTCGCAACAGCAGTGAATGGTAAAGCAGTGCATGTGCCATTTAAGAGCGACTCTGAATCAATTTCCTCTTTACTTGGCGGTCAAATTCAATCAGTCGTATCGACCAATATTATTTTGCCCTTTATTGAATCGGGTAAGGTGCGTGTGCTTGCGACGGCAGCAGCAGAGCGACCAGCGGCTTTTTCTCAAGTACCAACCTTGAAAGAGGCGGGTTATGGTGTTGTTGTGCCATCACCCTTGGGTGTAGCGGGTCCGAAAGGACTGCCAGAAGAGATTGTGAAAAAATTGGACGAGGCGGTGAAAGCCACTGTGGACTCTGAAAAATTCCAAAAGGCCATGCTAGATTATGGCGTGCAAATTAAATATATGGACCACCAGGCGTACCAAGCATTAGCTGAAAAGACTTTTGTTGAGGAGAAAACAATTGTCGAGCGCTTAGGCTCTGAGCAGTAGACGTTAGGCAAGGCATCTTCTTATGCAAGGGGATGCTTTTTTTATGGGGTATTTGAAGCGTAGATTGGATCGAGCTCATTCTTCATCATAAATAATCAATAAGGAGACATAATGATTAATCAAGTATTAAAAATAGTTTTTGGCATCTCTATAACGTGTTGTGCCGCGGTGGTGGGTGTCGCTCAAGCGCAGGAACCCTATCCGAATAAACCCATTAGTTTAATTGTGCCATTCTCACCAGGGGGAATCACTGATGTGTTAGGCCGTGCAATTGCTGAGGGAATGGGGCAACACTTAAAGCAGACTGTCGTGGTGGAAAATAAACCAGGCGTGGCAGGCTCGATGGGGGCGAATGATATGGTGGGAGCAAAGCCTGATGGCTATAGCCTAACCTTAGCACCAGCAGGGATATTTCGTCAGCCGTATCTGCAAAAAACACGCTACGACCCGATTAAGGATTTAACGTATATCGCCACGTACATGGATTATGACTTTATCTTGGCGGTGAAAGATGACTCGCCGTTCAAAACCGTGGAAGACTTAGTCAAGTATGCTAAACAGAATCCTGGTAAGTTAGATTTTAGTAGTGCAGGGCGCTACACCGGTAATCAACTGATGATGGTGGCTTTGGCTAAGGAGGCGGGATTAGATGTCGTGCATGTACCATTCCGCGGAGATTCAGAAGCACTCATGGCTTTATTGAGCGGTCAAGTTCAAGCTGTTGTTAGTTCAAGTACGATTATCCCTTTCTTAAAAGACGGTAAGGTACGTGCTTTAGCTACAGCAGCGCCTGAGCGACCAGCTGCTTTCGCTGATGTGCCCACGTTGGTCGAGTTGGGTTATGCAGTGACCGTCCCATCTCCACTAGGCGTAGCTGGACCGAAAGGATTGCCACCAGAAGTTGTTGCGACACTAGAGGGGGCAATTAAAGCAGCTATGGAAGGTGAGCGTTTTCAACGACTCATTCAAGACTACGGTATTCGCACCAACTATATGGATCATAAGGCTTATACCGAATTTGCGAAAAGAACCTTTGCAAGTGAAAAAGATGTTGTAGAAATGCTCGGTAAGGACTAAGCAAGTATGCGTTAAGTGCAAAACTAAAGTAAAAGATAAAGGGAGCGTAATGCTCCCTTTATCGTGTCTCGCTAAATTGTTATTGGTGATTGTTCCACATTTTAAATCCTGGCTTGGGGGTGTTGCCTAAGCTAACAGAACTTGTGTGATTGAAGGTACTCTTACGCAATAACTGCTTAAATATTACCTTCACGAATTAAATCCTTGGCAATAATCACTTGTTGGATTTGTGAAGTACCTTCGTATAAGCGGAATAAGCGTACATCACGGTAGAAGCGTTCAATGCCGTATTCAGATACATAGCCAGCACCACCGAAGATTTGTACTGCACGATCGGCTACACGGCAGCACATTTCAGTTGAGAAGTACTTGGCGCACGAGGCTAAGGCAGAGACATTTTCACCTGCATCGCGGCGACGAGCGGCATCAAGTACCATACATTCAGCGGCATAAATCTCCGCCTTGCTATCCGCTAACATGCCTTGAATTAATTGAAAGTTCACAATCGGCTGGCCGAATTGCTTACGATCCTTGGCGTAATTTAAGGCATCGCGAAGCATACGCTTAGCGGCACCGATAGCGATTGACGAGATGTGAAGACGACCCTTGTCGAGAACTTTCATGGCGGTTTTAAAACCTACGCCTTCAACACCACCAATTAATTGGGCGGCAGGCACGCGGCAATTTTCAAAAATCACATCACAGGTATGCGCGCCTTTTTGGCCCATTTTCTTGTCGATTTTGCCGAGTGATAATCCAGGAGTGTCCGCTTCTACGATAAATGCTGAGATGCCGCCTGCGCCTTTGATTTCGTTAGATGTGCGCGCCATAACGGTGAAGATACCAGCATGCGGGGCATTGGTAATAAAGCGCTTAGTGCCATTAAGAACATAAAAATCACCATCACGAACTGCGGTTGTGCGTAATGATGCAGCATCAGATCCTGCTTCGGGTTCCGTCAATGCGAAGGATCCAATGAGGTCGCCAGCAGCCATGCGCGGTAGGTATTTTTCTTTTTGCTCTGGGGTTCCGTCAATAACGATACCTGAACCACCAATACCATTATTGGTGCCGATATATGAACGGAAAGAAGGTGAGGTTTGGCCAAGCTCAAAACCTACGCGTACTTCTTCTTCCATGGTCAAGCCCAAGCCACCGTACTCTTCAGGTAGCGTAAGACCAAATAGGCCAAGTTCTTTCATTTGCTCAATGATTTCAGCGGGAATTTGATCCGTCTCAGCAACCTGTTCTTCAGCAGGTACCAACACTTCAGTAATAAAACGGCGAAGGCTGTCTTCAAGCATGGTTTGGATTTCTTGATCACGGATCATATGTGCAATTCCTTAAAATTTTTATGAAATAATGCGCAGAGCATTAATTCAAATGGTGAATAATTTATTGTACTCTGATTTGTTTTTTTGCGTGTTCGCGATGCTTGAATATAGCCTTAGGCTGTGTGGATAATGTCTTGTTTAAAGGGTTTTCAGGGCAAATTAAAATAAATATGCATAAGTTATAAGTTCCACAATGCAAGACGGGGTTCTGAATTATAATAGCTTATGCTAAACCATCATCAAGGAGCGGCCCATGTCTAACGAAGCCCTAAAAACCTCATTAACCACATCTCGCACAGTCTCTTTAAGCGAACGATTTAAAGATGATCGTCATTTTGTGATGGCCTTAGCGCGTGGTTTGGATGTGTTGGCCTGCTTCCGTTCGGGTAGCAAGATGCTAGGCAATCAAGATATTGCTCAGCGCTGCCAGCTCTCTAAGTCGACAGTATCGCGCTTAACGGCTACCTTAGTAAAAATGGGGTATCTCATGCATGATGAAGAGACGGGTAAATATCGACTCGGCATGGCAACCTTATCGCTCGGTATTGGTATGTTAGCACAATTAGATATCCGCCAAATTGCACGCCCCTTAATGCAAGAGCTTGCTGACTTCTCACAAGGCATGGTTACCTTAGGTGCTAGAGACCGACTTTCGATGCTGTATATTGAGAATTGTCGCAGCCGCTCTGCCTTAACCTTGAGTATGGATGTGGGCTCACGTATTCCATTGGCGACAACGGCTATGGGTAGGGCTTATTTGGCTGAGGCGGACCCCAATGAAGTGCGAGAAATTACAGATCGCATCAATGAGTTGGATGATGCTTCTAGTGCCTCTATTATTCAAGGAATTGAGAAAGCCTTCGTGGATTATAAGAACTTAGGTTGCACCTGCTCGTTCGGTGATTGGCAAGAGAATGTGAATGGGATTGCCGTAGGACTTAAACTAGGTGGAAGCTTTCCAATTATGGCCATTAACTGCGGTGGCCCCTCGTTTAACTTATCGCCTGAGTTTTTGTTAAACGAGGTTCGTCCTAAATTGCTTGATGTCGCTCAGCGCTTAAGAGAAACCTTAGGGCAGCTGCAATAAGCTTAAAAAAGCTGTACAAAAGTTTAAAAAACTTAGCAAAAATTAATAAGGCTGCGCACTTATTTCTCAATGATTGAGAAGACACCACTGGCATTAAATACATTCTTGCCATCAATAGTCAGGGCGCATTTAGCAAAAATTAAGCGGCGTCCTGCACGATTGATGGTGACGCGCGCTTCAACCCAGTCACCTTCTTTACCTGCGGCTAAAAATTCACCACTAAAGCTAACGGTGACAAAAGAAACTGGCTTATCAAAATGCGCCAAAATGGCATCACCGAAGGCATTATCGGCAATAGTCATCATCGTGCCGCCATGAGCCACACGTAATTTATTCAAATGTTCATGACGCAGTCGCACACCAAGGACTTCATGCTTACCATTCGCATTCTGTTTCTCATAATATGGGCCAGTTAAGTCAGAGAAGGGGCTATTACGATCTAATAAAACAAAGCCTTCTGGAATATTTTTATCACTGATATCGACATACTCAAAAAATTTGGGGTGTTAACAGTGTATTACTAACTTGATGAAAGTGGAAATCTGTATCGCTGAACATAACCTTAAAACAGACAAGACCTAAAATACTATATAAATAATTAAATAATAATAAATAACGTATCATTATTTTATTGTTTATTATAAATTATTCATAATAAACAACAGCTTATATTTTAAATAAGACTTTAAATAAGACTTTTATCGAAATACTTATTTCTTTAAAATATAGAATTTATAGTGTTTAGTCGTTAAATGACTACACTATTTAGGCATTTTTATATTTATAATGGTTCCGCATTGCAGAATCATTATAAATATAATGAAACTATGTTAAAGTAAAGCACTATTGACGTCAATTGAATTGTTCTTTCTATGCATCATAGGTGTACAGGCATATAATAAAGTCTTACCTGATGAGTGATAGAAAACAGAATGATGATTTAATTCGACGCATCACACCATATCAAGCTTAATAAGCTTCAACGGTGTTTGTATTGGCGTTTAGAATGCGCTTTGGAGACAGGTATTAGGCGAGATTGTTGTCAGTATGTGGAGACTTACTGGCTGGAGCCTTGCATTGATGCTATTTATCGATTTATTTTCAGGAAATTAGGATGTCACCGATTACTTACGAAATTCAACAAGGTATTGTGCTTATTACCTTCCAGAACCCACCTGTTAACGGCATGAGCTATGCATTGCGTCGGGGGATTGTGGAAAGTCTTGATAAAGCCTTAGAAGATAAGAGCGTGCAGGCTGTGGTGCTAACAGGCTCAGATAAAGCCTTCTCTGGAGGTGCTGATGTCACCGAATTTGGGACGCCGAAGACAATGTGGCAGCCTAATTTACGCGCAGTGATTGAAGCCCTAGAAGAATCTGAGAAAATCGTTGTGGCCGCGATTCAAGGCGTTTGCTTAGGTGGCGGTTTAGAGCTAGCCATGGGTGCTCATTACCGAATCGCTAAAGCTGACGCTCAATTGGGCTTGCCTGAGGTTAAGTTAGGGCTGTTGCCAGGTGCAGGTGGCACGCAACGCCTACCACGAGCGGTGGGCCTAGAGAAAGCCATTGAGATGGTGACCAACGGGTCTATTCTGAAAGCCAAAGCACTAGCAGATACAGATTTAGTAGATCGCGTGGTTGACGATAACCTAGTTGCTGAAGCGATTAAATTCGCCCAGGAATTAGTGGCCAAGAATGCAGAATTGAAACAGTTGCGCCAACTAGAAGTGCAATCAGCTGGCGATGCCCAAGCTTTATTACAAGCGACGCGCGCGAAATTAGCCGCAGCGAATAAATTCTTACCAGCACCAGTGGCATGTTTAGATGCGGTGGCAGGTAGCGTGGAGTTGCCGTTCGAGGCTGGCCTTAAGAACGAGCGTCAACTGTTCTTAGGTTTGATGAATGGCGCGGAATCACAAGCCTTACGTCATATTTTTGCCGCTGAACGCGCGGCCCTGAAAATTCCTGATGTACCTGCAGACACCCCTTTACGTGAAATCAAGAAAGTCGCTGTGATTGGTGCGGGCACCATGGGTACAGGTATTGCAATGAACTTCTTAAATATCGGTATTCCAACCGTTATTTTAGAAATGAAACAAGAAGCCCTTGATCGTGGTGTTGCAACGGTATTGCGTAACTACGAGAACACCATGAAGAAAGGACGTATGACTGAGCAGCAAGTGCAAGAGCGCATGGGCTTATTATCAACGACTTTAAGTTATGATGATTTGGGCGATGCGGACTTAATTATTGAAGCCGTATTTGAAGAAATGGGCGTTAAAAAGGCGGTGTTTACTGAGCTTGATCGTGTTGCTAAACCAGGTGCAATCTTAGCCTCGAACACCTCGACCCTAGATGTGGATCAGATTGCAGACTTTACCAAGCGCCCTGAAGATGTGATTGGCTTGCACTTTTTTAGCCCAGCTAACGTGATGAAACTGTTAGAGATCGTACGTGGCGCGAAGACAGCGAAAGATGTACTTGCTACCTCAATTCAACTCGGTCGCAAGATTGGTAAAAAGCCCGTAGTCTCTGGCGTATGCGACGGCTTTATTGGTAATCGCATGTTATACACCTACCGTGCCGCTGCTGATGCCTTAGTGTTAGCGGGCGCGGCGCCTTGGGATGTCGATAAGGCACTAGAGAACTTTGGTTTTGCCATGGGACCATTCCGTGTGGGTGATTTAGCCGGCTTAGATATTGGCTGGGCTGTGCGTAAGCGTAAAGCCGCCGAGAATCCAGATGTACCTTATGAGCCAGTTATGGCTGATGTACTTTGCGAAGCAGGACGTTTTGGTCAAAAAACAGCAATGGGCTGGTATAAATATGAAGCAGGCAACCGCACGCCAATTATCGATCCTTTTGTTGAACAAGTCGTGGCTGATTTCCGTGCTTCTAAAGGTGTTACACCGCGCCAGATTAGCGAGAAAGAAATTGTAGAGCAATGTATTTATGCCTTAGTCAATGAAGGGGCCAAAATTCTTGAAGAAGGGATTGCATTGCGTGCATCAGACATCGATATTGTTTACTTAAATGGCTACGGTTTCCCTGCACATCGCGGCGGTCCTATGAATTATGCTCAACAAGTTGGCTGGTTTAATGTCGTGCGTGCGATGAAGCGCTTTGGCAAAGCATCAGCTGAAGCAGCTGCACTATGGCAGATTTCACCCTTGCTTGAGCAAGCAGCAGATAGTGGCGAGAATCTTAAGTAGTTTCTGGCACAAGTGCGCGAAGAATCAAGTATCTATAGAATATGAGTACATCTAAAAATAATACAGGTTGATTTTTTATGATTAATAAAATAGTGAACTCTTTGGAGCAAGCGGTTGCTGGCATTCACGACGGAGCCACCTTATTGATTGGTGGTTTCGGTGGCGCTGGACATCCGACAGAATTAATTCATGCCTTGATTGATCAAGGAGCACGTGAATTGACAGTAGTCAATAATAATGCGGGTAACCATGACACAGGTTTAGCAGGACTGATCAAGGCTGGACGTGTTCGTAAGATGATTTGTTCATTCCCGAAAGCATCACATTCGTATGTGTTCAATGAAATGTATGCCGCCGGTAAAATTGAGCTTGAATGTGTACCGCAAGGTACGATTGCTGAGCGTTTGCATGCGGGTGCTGCTGGGCTTGGTGGCTTTTTCACACCGACCAGTTATGGCACTGATCTTGCTAAAGGCAAAGAGACCCGTGAAATTGAAGGCAAGCTATATGTCTTTGAGAAGCCTATTCGCGGTGATTTTGCTTTCGTTCTTGCTGAGAAGGGTGACCGCTGGGGTAATTTAATTTACCGTAAAGCAGCGCGTAATTTTGGCCCTGTTATGTGCCAAGCAGCGAACACCACAATCGTGCAAGTTAAGCAAATTGTTGAGCTGGGTGACTTAGATCCTGAAAATATCATCACTCCAGGAATTTTTGTCAATCGCTTGATTGAAGTACCAAATCCAGCCTTATCAAGCTAAGCGAGGGGAGTCAATATGCAACGATTAACACGTAACCAAATGGCTGAGCGCTTAGCCAAAGATATTACTCCTGGTAGCTATGTGAATATTGGGATTGGTATGCCAGAATTGGTCGCTAACTACCTCGATCCAAACGATGAAATCTTACTGCACAGTGAGAATGGGATTCTCGGTATGGGCGCTATTGCCAAAGAAGATGAGATTGACCTTGAGCTTATTAATGCGGGCAAAAAACCCGTCACCTTATTAACCGGTGGTGCCTTCTTCCATCATGTGGACTCATTTATTATTATGCGTGGCGGTCATCTAGACCTATGTATTCTAGGAGGTATGCAAGTCGCCGCTAATGGTGATCTGGCGAACTGGTCATTGGGCCGTCCTGGTGAACCCCCTGCAGTTGGTGGGGCGATGGATTTAGCGGTAGGTGCGCGCAAGCTTTATGTAATAATGGAGCATAATGCGAAAGATGGATCTCCTAAGATTTTAGAGCAATGCACCTTACCCTTAACAGGACTTGGAGTGGTTAGCCGTGTTTATACGGATTTAGCCGTTCTAGAAGTACAAGAAGATGGCTTACATGTCGTGGAAAAATTAGTCGATATTTCTGACGAAGAGCTACAGAGCGTCACAGGCGCAAAATTAATTTTTTAATTAAAGCAATTTAATTTTTTACTTTATTGAAGATAGGAAGAATTCTATGAGTATTGCATATATTTGCGACGCGATTCGCACCCCAATTGGCCGTTATGGTGGCACTTTATCAAGTGTGCGTGCTGATGACTTGGCCGCTGCGCCAATTAAAGCGCTGATGGAGCGTAATCCAAGTGTTGACTGGAAAGAGGTTGACGATATCTTCTACGGTTGTGCTAATCAAGCAGGTGAAGATAACCGTAACGTGGCACGTATGGCAGGCTTATTAGCAGGTCTTCCTGTTGAAGTGCCAGGCATGACCATTAACCGTCTATGTGCCTCAAGTCTTGATGCCGTAGGTACAGCATCACGTGCTATTAAATCTGGTGAAGTCGATTTAGTGATTGCTGGTGGTGTTGAAAGCATGTCACGTGCACCTTTCGTGATGGGCAAGGCTGAAAGCGCATTTTCACGTAGTGCTAAAATTGAAGATACAACAATCGGCTGGCGTTTTGTTAACCCGAAGATGAAAGCACAGTACGGTATTGACTCAATGCCTGAAACAGCTGAGAACGTGGCTGTTGATTTCAATATTTCACGCGCCGACCAAGATGCTTTCGCATTGCGTAGCCAAGAACGTGCAGCACGCGCAATTGCAGCTGGTGTCTTTAAAGAAGAGATTGTGCCAGTGACGATTCCACAACGCAAAGGCGATCCTATCGTATTTGATACTGATGAGCATCCGCGTAGCACGACATTAGAGACATTGGCGAAGTTGAAAGGCGTAGTTCGTCCTGATGGCTCAGTGACCGCAGGTAACGCTTCTGGTGTTAACGATGGTGCATGTGCGATTTTATTGGCTTCTGAAGCAGCGGTGAAGAAATACGGTTTAACACCTAAAGCACGTGTAGTTGCCATGGCAACAGCAGGTTTAGAGCCTCGTATTATGGGCTTTGGTCCAGCACCAGCGGTGAAGAAAGTATTGGCGAAAGCTGGTTTAACCATCGACGATATGGACTTAATCGAATTGAACGAAGCATTCGCTTCTCAAGGCTTAGCAGTAACGCGCGACCTAGGTTTGGCAGATGATGCTGAGCATGTAAATCCTAACGGTGGTGCGATTGCTTTAGGTCACCCATTAGGCGCATCAGGTGCGCGCTTAGTGACAACAGCGATGTACCAGTTACACCGTACTGGTGGTCGCTATGCACTGTGCACAATGTGTATTGGTGTAGGCCAAGGTGCTGCAGTTATTATTGAGCGTGTATAAGCGACTAGCTTGTAATATGGGTAGGGCGTAGACATTCAAGTTTATGCTTTGCCTAGCTTAACGTAGTCGACTGTTCTGGCTACTTGTGTCGCTTGAAATAAGAAAGAGGGCTTTTCAGCCCTCTTTTTTATAATGATTAATGCACTGAATGATTGCTCGGCATCGGGAAATCAGTTTCCCAATCCTCTATGCTCTCACCTTCAGAGAGTGAGACTTGGAATGGTAAATCCTCAAACTTGGCCATGCTCATGACAATGCCCATCTTGAAGGCACGCAGCAGTTCACCCTTAAGTACTAGTGGTGCAGGTTGCTCGTCTGCTTGGATAGGGCGCTCCATGTGAACATTAATTTCCGTGCCTTCTTGCACTAAAAGAATATCCCGAGTTTCATCCATTGTGGTTTTATGCCACTTTAGAATTGTCTTCACTAATTCCTCAAGCGCTACGCGGCTATCGTCATGGTTTTCATCGGTATCGTAAATTTTACTCACGGCATCCTCTTTCTATGTCACTTTCAATTGAGAGAGTACCTTAACACGATAGAGGCAAAAAAATAGCTTTTGGCAAGCTTGCAAGCGAATAAATTTGTCTTTAAAAGCGCTTATAAATCAAAAATTTGCCTTCTCTTAGGTTTGCTCAGACTTCGCTAGGCAACTGCTAGTTTTGCTGCGTCTTGCCACATGAAGGCAGGCATAGGATCTCGAAGGCGCCAATTGATATTCATTGGTTTACTGCCCGAGTGACTGACATAATAGACCTCACCAAAATTTACAAAACCAAGCGTATTACCATCGGCATCTTCAGTTTGTTCGCGGACGAATAGGAAAATTCTTTTACCATTCTGTGTTTGTTGGATATAGCTTAAACCTCTACCTGTATCAGGGCGTGCGCTGTTTTGAGATTGCCAATGGAAAAGTTCTTCGCTTATTGCGTAATCGTGATACATCGTGCTAGGAGAAAACTGTTCGGTATTCTTAGTTAAGGTCACAAAGAGCAATTCACTATTTTGCTCAGGAATAGCAAAAACTCCTTCTCTTCCTGGAGCGCGATAGGTAAATGTATGGGCTCCAAAAGCCGCTAAAATCTGCTCACGAGCATAACGAGCATGAAGCAGTAGAGGATTGCTTTGCATCATCGGCATAGGTTTCTGACGGTGCTGGATACGATTAATTAAAAGAGGTATAAGTTCATTGAGCTCTGACCTAAATAATGGCTCATCAAGTGCTTTTAAACTTTCTGCGAGCGATGAAAATCCAAGCTCTTCACCTGTCTTGCCCCACAGGTCGTAATGACACATGAGGGCCAAGCTTTTATTCATATGTTCTTGTAGACAGAAATTTGCTGCACTTAACTCCTGTATAAATTGTAGATAATTGAGTGCATCACAACGAAGAAGTCTATTTTTTAAACCACGAGACCACTTTGCGAGATTTGCTTCATTCGCTGAGTCATTGAGAGTATTCGGTCTGGAGGCAAGTAATAAAGAAGACCACCCGCCGTGTTTATAAATATCCTCAAGTTTGACTTGGGTGAATATACGTAAAAAACTAGATAAGTTGAGCGTTTCAGAACTATTTTGAGCGAATCGTTGAATCAGACTAATGAGATTTCTCTTGGTCACTGTTGCTTTGCGGATATTATTTAAAATAATATCTTTGCTGACTTTGCTCAGCTCAATTTGGCAGCCTAATGGAAGTTTTGGAAAATCTTGCTTTATTTCATCATGGATACTTCGTTTACTCGGTCCTATTAAGGCCCTGAATTTCTGCGCAAAATCATACTCAACTCGGGCATTACCCACAAAGTCTATAATCGTACAGCAGTCTTTTGTATCTGATAGCCTTAAGCCGCGACCGAGTTGTTGTAAGAAAACAGTTAAGCTTTCTGTCGGCCTGAGAAATAGAAGCGTATCAATTTCTGGGATATCAATACCTTCATTGAAAATATCCACGACGCATAAAACATTAATTTTGCCGGTTCGAATCGCTTGTTGTTTGCTTGCACGCTCGTGACTATTTTCGCTCGTAAGTACATCGCTTTTAATGCCTTTAAGCAGAAATTGTTTGCTCATATATTCCGCATGCTCTTGACTGACACAGTAAGCTAGGGCTCGCATATGATGTATATCAGTAATAATC
>CAZIKJ010000186.1:0-9133 GCA_964539685.1 uncultured Pelistega sp. | reverse complement strand
CGACTATCCCGTGTTACAAGAAGATGATGAGCCGATTCTGATGCCTAGTCATTCAGAGCCAACATTCGCTCGCTCAAGCTCAGTGGCACCAAGTTCGGCATCCGTGTCGATTAAGGGTGGCTCGGGTAGTTATCAAGCACTTAGCCCATCGGCAACAAGATCTGCGCCCCCGATACCTGAATTTATAAGTAATAAGCCAACCCCAAGTCCAGTGCCGGCCTCGACACCTGCCCAGACTCAGGCTTCGGCCTCTACGTCCTCATCTGTCCACACCGCCAATGTATCCCCAAGTGCGGCGCCGACATCGGTACACATCCACCTTAACCAAGGAACGGTGACGCCGAGCGCCGGCAAGAGTGGTGTTACGCATGAGATTAGTGCGCATACTCAGCAGGATGACTATGCGGATGAGTATTACATCGATCAAGCGGCACCGCGTCGTGGTGCTAAGGATGCGAGCTTCTCGATTCAATCTGACTCCTCTTATGAGGAAGACTATAACGACTATGTGCCAAGCCGCTCAGGTGGCGGTGGTCTGCTCTGGTTCTTCTTGGTTCTTGTGGCGATCGCTCTCTTTGCAGGTCAGTTCATGTATGTCTTTCGCAATCAGATTAGTACTATCTTGCCCTCATCGCGTCCCTTATTAATTCAGATGTGCGGTTTTTTAAAGTGCGATCTTGGCTTTAGTAAATCAATTGAAGATTTAGAGCTGAGTCAGGTGAATGTAGGTGTAGACTCAAGCCTAAAACCGAATGCAGGAGAACATGGTTTGCGCTTACAGGCCAACTTATTGAATAAGGGAGCAGTAGCGAGTGAGTGGCCTTCATTGGTTTTAACCTTAAAAAATGCCACGGGCTCGGTGAGCAATCGCAAAGTAATTGAACCGCGTCAGTATGTCTTGCCTGAACTCTTGATGCAGAATTTCCAACCTGGTGCCCAAGTATCGATTAACTTACCCTTTATCCTCAGTGGTGATACGGTGAGTAATTATGAACTCGGTCTCTTTTTCCCTTAGCGAATCGGTGTTACGCTGCTGGCGGGGTCGCTTGTGCTAAAGGTGCGCTTCAGACCCTTCTTTGGCGCAGGGTTTATCGTTGATCCACGGTTCTTATTTTATACGCTTTTTTCCTAGAGGATTTATCTTAATGTCTTCCCCCGTTCTTATTTGTGGCTCAGTGGCTTTTGATACGATTACACTTTTTGAAGGTTATTTCAAAGAGCATATTCTGCCTGAGCATATCAAGTCTTTAAGTGTTTCTTTCTTCGTGCCTACCATGCGCAAAGAATTTGGCGGTTGTGCAGGGAATATCGCGTATAGCTTAAATATGTTGGGCGGTCAGCCAATTCCTGTGGCCAGTGTCGGTAAGGACAGTGCTGACTATTTGGCGCGTTTTAAAGCCTTAGGTATCGCCACTGAAGGCATGTTGGTCTTAGAGGATGAGTTTACGGCACAATGCCATATCACTACCGATTTAGATGGCAACCAAATTACCGCCTTCCATCCAGGCGCGATGAGTCGTTCAGCAAGCAATGATATTTCAAGCTTAGAGGGTACTTGGGCGATTGTAGCACCTGACGCTAAGGATGGTATGTTTGCACACGCTGAGCGCTTGCAGGCCAAGGGTATCCCATTTATCTTCGACTTGGGTCAGGCTATGCCATTGTTCGATAAGGATGACTTAGAGCGTATGCTGAGCATGGCTCAAGCCTTGACGGTGAATGATTATGAGGCGTCCGTGATTGAGCAGCGCTTAGGCCGTAGCATTGCTGAGCTATCGCACTTACTTGAGGCGGTCTTAGTGACGCAAGGTGGACAAGGCGCGCATTTATATCAAGATGGTGAACTCACGCAGATCGCTCCGATTCAACCCACATCAGTACAAGACCCTACAGGTTGTGGCGATGCGCATCGTGGTGGCTTATTATATGGCTTAACCCAAGGCTGGTCATGGCACGATAGCGCATGCTTAGCGAACGTGATGGGTTCCTTGAAGATCGCTGTACAAGGTCCACAAAACTATGTGCATAGTCGTGAAGAAGTTTCGGCGCTCTTAGAGCAGGCTTATGGTTTGAGTTTGTAGTTGGGAGTAGTTAAGTAAGTCAAAATCAAGCATAGCGCCTTATATGTCAAAGCCCAGGCAGGTCCTGGGCTTTGTGCTAGGTGCAGGCTATTAAGCGATGCCAAGAAGCGAAGGTAGCAGCATTTGCAGCGCAATAATAAAAATCATCATGAGCATCAAGGACAGATCAATGCCTGATTGCTTAAGTGAGTTCGGTAAGAGCTGACGAATAGGATTTTGTAGTGGCTCAATCAGGGCGCGTAAGAACGGTACAAACGGAGCCATTGGATTAATCCAGGTCATCAAGGCAAAGATAATCGACATCCATAAAATTAGGGTGAGCATGTTTTGCAAGAGCGTATGCAAGGCATACACGAAAACATAGAAGATATTTATAGGATAGACCTCGTTGATTTGAGCGATATAGGTCGTCAAGAAAATCTGTAATACGCAAATCAAAAAGGCAACGATTAAACTTGGCCAATCAATATGTTGAGAGGACGGAATGATCTTGCGCACAGGCACAATAATAAAATCGGTTAAGGCATAAATAAATTTGCTATAAGGATTAAAGGGTGGAATTCGACGCCAAAAAATCCATGCGCGCATTAGTAGGGCGGCGCAAAATAATGTGCCAAATGTTGATATCAAAAAACTTAATGCATCACTCATAATGTCTCAACAATAAAAAAAGCTGTCTAAACATTGTACACATTTAGACAGCTTAATTTGTTTTTTAAGGCCTTAAGGGCGGTTAGAACCCACTGGGAAAGGCCATGAGTTATTTACCGCTTTCTTTGCGCTAGCACTAGTTTTACTTGCTGATTTCGCTGCAGGACTAGCTGTTTTGCTGGCACTTGGTTTGCTGCTTGACTTAACAGCGGTAACAACATTCTTCTTCGCTGCAGCTTTCTTCGCAGGTGCGGCTGCTTTCTTAGCGACTGCTTTCTTGGCTGGAGCAGCAGCTTTCTTAGCGGCTACTTTCTTAGCTGGAGCTGCCGCTTTCTTAGCGACAACTTTCTTGGCTGGTGCAGCGGTTTTCTTAGCGGCTACTGTCTTCGCAGGCGCTGCAAC
Source organism: uncultured Pelistega sp. (assembly GCA_964539685.1). Taxonomy (GTDB): domain Bacteria; phylum Pseudomonadota; class Gammaproteobacteria; order Burkholderiales; family Burkholderiaceae_B; genus Taylorella. The sequence continues at coordinate 5,999 of CAZIKJ010000186.1, read as the reverse complement.
TTTCTTAGCAGGTGCGGCTACTTTTTTCGCCACAACTTTCTTAGCGGCTACTTTCTTAGCTGGCGCTGCTGCTTTCTTAGCGACGACTTTCTTCGCTGGAGCAGCAGTTTTTGCAGTGGTTTTTTTGGCTTGGGCCATAGTATCACTCCTGGGTTAGGGTCCTGAATAAAAACGAATATTTAAATAATGAACTCGTCCTGCTCAAGGTTTAAATCAGGTAACGGACAAGTCAAAAACCAACCATTTGATCTATCTCCCACCAATGTCAGAGACACCTCAAATGGGCATAACGCTTATTCATCACGTTATATATAGGAGATTACAACATATCAGCTTTAAAATCACTAATTTATTTTATTGTTCAAGGTCTTAGCGTACAGACTTCATCCATAAACTAGGGTGGTTTTTATATGCCAAAGCATCAAGCTAGCTAGTTTAAGGTGAAAATATTAGATGTATGGCTTATCTTTCAAGAGGGCAAAGTAGGGTATTTTTATTCTTCTTAGTGCGGCTTAAGAGAAACCAAATGAGCTGCTTAAAGCACTTATATAATAATTTAACCATCAATTAAGTTTCTTGTGCTTCCAATGGTATAAGGATTTGTTTGAATTACTTAATGGTTTTTAGATGTTAACTAAAGAGTCGATGAGATGGAAAGTTGCAGATGGTGTGCAAACTAGAGATTGCCGTTATCGTGAAGATTGTTGCGCTGCAAGGATAAGAGAGGAGCGAGTGAATAAGTGGCTCGAAATCACCTGAAAAAAAATGTTAAGTGATGCCGAACTATTTGCGTAAAACCAACATATCTATGCTAGGGCTCTTCCTTAGCTATTGAATGATTATTTAATCGCATGTCTCGCGCTTAACAAGACATGCGATTTTGATGATAGTTCAGGCTTAGAGCGCTTTGTTAAGCGGTAAGAATTATCTGCACAGAAAGCTATAGAGAAAATACTGGCGGCCCTTAGACCGCTAGCGTTTAGAACTGTGCTAATCGCTCCAATACCACCTCACGTCCAATAATCGCTAGCACCTGATCGACTGCAGGTGTCTGCTTCTGACCGGTCACTAATAGACGTAATGGAATCGCTAGTGCAGGCATCTTGGCGCTGTGCGCCGCTAACACCTGCTTGATTAAAGCGCTAATCGCTTCAGCATTCCAGCTCTCTAATGCTTGCGCGCCTTGCTTGAAGTCGGCTACAAGTGGTTTGGCGGCATCTGTTAAGAACTGTTCTTGCAGCTCAGCATCAGCCGCTGTGAACGGCGCGCAGAACAACATCGCATCTTGGGCTAATTGCTCAAGTGTCTCAGCGCGGTCTTTGTAGAGCGACAAGACAGCACCTAAATCTACACTTTCAATAGCACCACCGCGCGCTTGAATGCGTGGTGCGACTGCGGCGATTAATTGCGCATCGCTAAGTTGCTTAATGTAATGAGCATTGACCCAATTGAGTTTCTTCGGATCCCATTGTGCAGCGGACTTACTTAAGTTATGACCGTCAAACCATTGCACTAACTCTTCACGACTAAAGATTTCATCATCGCCATGACTCCAACCTAGACGCGCTAAGTAGTTGACCATGGCTTCAGGTAAGTAACCATCCTTATCGTATTCCATCACGCTCACGGCACCGTGGCGCTTAGAGAGTTTCTGCCCATCAGGACCCAGAATCATCGGCACATGACCGTACACAGGCAGCGGGGCATTCAAGGCTTTAAGAATATTAATTTGACGAGGAGTATTATTCACATGGTCATCACCACGAATCACATGTGTGATCTGCATATCCCAGTCATCCACCACCACACAGAAGTTGTAAGTTGGTGTGCCATCTTGGCGCGCAATAATTAAATCGTCTAACTCTTGGTTGTCGATGCTGATAACGCCCTTCAACATATCGTCCCATGAGACCACACCACTGGCTGGGTTCTTAAAGCGCACCACAGGTTTACGATCGGCAGGAATAGCGGGTAAAGTCTTGCCCGGCTCGGGACGCCAAGTACCGTCGTATTTAGGCTTAAGTCCTTGTGCCTTAGCAGCCTCACGCATCTGCTCAACTTCTTCAGGAGTGCTGTAGCAGTAGTACGCTGTACCCTGTTCAAGCATCTGGGCAATCACGGCTTTGTAGCGATCAAAGTGTTGAGTTTGATAGAAAGGGCCTTCATCATGCGTGAGACCTAACCATTGCATACCGTCAATAATCGCTTGTACGGCTTCAGGAGTAGAGCGCTCTAGGTCGGTATCTTCAACGCGCAAAACAAAAGTGCCTTGATGATGACGAGCATAAGCCCAAGAATAAAGTGCTGTGCGAGCACCGCCTAGGTGTAAAAAACCTGTGGGTGAAGGCGCAAAGCGAGTACGAATAGTTGGTGTTGACATGAAATTAAATAATCAGTAAGAAATCAATGAGATAGTAATCTAGACAGATTACAATTAGCTTAGTTAGATACGCCATTTTAACTTATCTTATTCGAGTACGCTTATGTTGAGACATCGCTTAGCTTCATTCTTTGAGCCCAAGTCATTAATCGTAATTAGTGATATGGATATTCCCATATTGACAGCTGTCCCTGCTTCATTAGGGCAGAAGACCACAGCCTTGCATATCAATGAAGATCAAAGCTTTGAGCAATTGGTGCAAGAGCATCCGCTTGATGCCAGTAATAAGCGCGAATTGGCCGTAGTGTGTGTCAAGCCATCGCTCTTAGAAAAAGTCCTCGCGTATCTTGAGGCAGCACTACCTAAGGCATTAATCCTACTGCAATCAGACCATGTTGATATGGATCCTAAGCAGATGCAGAAAATGGTGCGTGAATGGGTTAAGACCCATAAGTGTATGTTGCTGGGGCCGCGTAGCTTCGGTATTCAACGCCCTCATCTGAATCTAAACCTGAGTCGAGCAGCCAGCGCTGGCGCAGGTCGAGTAGCGATGGTCTCACAATCTCGCATGCTGCTGATGTCAGTGCTTGATTGGACCTTAGACATTAATGTGGGTCTATCCACCTTGGTCTCACTAGGTGAAGTGATTAATATTGATGTGCACGATATTATCGAATACTTGGCGGGTGATCCCCGTACCGATAGTATTGTGTTGTATCTCGATAAGTTAACGATTGGCCGTGAGCTCTTGAGTGCGATTCGTAATGCCGCGAGTGTGAAGCCTGTGGTGATTCTGCGTGCAGGCCGTACAGACCCGATCTTAATCGGTAGTGACCATGTATTCGATGCCGCCTTACGACGCTCAGGCGCGGTACGGGTTGATTACTTCGTGGATCTTTTCTCGGTACTGAAAGCCTTGACTCATAAGCGTCGTCCGAAGGGTGGGCGAATTGCCTTGTTTGCCAATGGCCGTGCCCAAGCTCAGCTAATGCAGGATGTGATGTTGAGTGAGAGCCAAGTAATGAAAATGGCTGAGCTCTCTTTTGAAACAAAGAAACAGCTCAGTGCGATTTTGGGTCCAGGTTGCTTAGTGAGCAATCCGATTGTTGCTTATGAATCGGTGACAGGTGAGATGCTTAAGCAATGCTTAGAAATTCTCCAGGCCGATGCCGGTGTGGATGCGATTATGCCGCTCCTATCGCCTGATGTCTCGACCGATATGCCTGATGTTGTTCAGAGTTTAATTGATTTTAATCCTAAAGCGAAGAAACCGATTCTCACCACGCTACTGGGTGAGTTGACCATGAAGCCATTGCGTCGCGTATTAGACCAGGCAGGTACGCCATCGTTCAGAACACCTGAGACAGCGCTTAAGGGCATGCAGGCCTTAATTTCTTACCACTATAACCAGCAACTCTTGCAACAAGTGCGGATTCCATTATTCATTATGCAAACCCCTGACACTGAAGCGGGCTTGCGTCTGATTAATGGTATGCGTGTACAAGAGCGTCGCGATATGACCCAGGAAGAAGCGCAAAGCCTACTGAATTATTATCATGCTGATGTCTCTTGGGGTGAAGATGCACAAGACGAGAGTTACTCAGCGAATGATGATATCCCTTCAGTGCGGATTATGGTAAAAAGGGATCCGATTTTCGGTCCATGGATTTACTTTGGTGAGGGCGGTCATGAGGTGAAAATCTCTGGCTCAGACCAAGGCTTAGATTTACCACCATTGAACGCCTATCTTGCCGCACAATTGATTAAGCGTAGCCGTATCTATCGCCAAGAAATTCAGAACTATCTGGAGCCACATATTTATCAGAAATTGCAGAAACTCTTAGAAGTGGTTTCTGACCTAGTGAGTGATTTCCCAGGGATTGAAGAGTTGGATATTAATCCGATTGTCTTGGGCCATAATAAACTGAATGTCCATCGTATTAAGTTACGCTTGACCGAGCAGTGTATGCCCGATGCGCCAGAAGAGACGGGCTATAAGCATATGGCGATCTATCCTTATCCTCATCACCTGATTGAGCATCTACGCTTTAAGGATGGGCGTGAATGGACGATTCGACCCATCCGTCCTGAGGATGCCGAGCAGATGCAGGACTTTATCCGTGACTTAAGTGAAGAGTCGCGCTATTTGCGCTTTGTATCCATGATGAAGGAACTCACACCGAAGATGTTGGCGCGTTATACCTACGTTGACTACCATCGTGAGTTAGCCCTTGTCGCAACGACCACAGTGCCGAATCCTGAGAACCGAGGCTTGCCGCAAGAGATTATTATTGGTCTGGCTCACTATCTACGCAATGCCGATGGTGTGGGTGCTGAGTATGCCTTAGTGATTTCCGATGATTGGCAAGGTCATGGCTTAGGACGTAAGTTGATGAGCAAATTACTTGATGAGGCTAAGGACCAAGGCTTGGATTATATTGAGGGTGTCGTGCTTTCAAATAATAAGCCGATGTTAGGTTTGATGACAAGCTTGGGTTTAACCAATGACCCCGATCTAGAAGATCCAGGCATGCGTCGTGTATGGATGCCGTTTAAATAAAGCGGTGACAATCAGGTACTTAGGACGTAAAGCTAGACGGTAAAGCTGGAAGTAAAGCGCCGTTATGCAGATTGAAATTCTCTGTATAACGGCGCTTAATTATTGGCTGAGTTTGTGCGCTCTATCAGTGTGCCTCAGCTTTGTGAGTAAGCGAGCCGTTTGAGTTTACCCTGATGTTGTGTGCTATATCTTTGCGATTAAGCCATGCTCAATTTGCCCGCCTCTATCTGCTTACTTTAAGTGTTGATTTAAGAAGTTATTTAAATCTTGTACTTCCTCGCCGCACACTTGGTGTGCCATTGGGTAAGTGTGCCATTCAATTTGATAGCCAAGACCTTCTAAGGTACTACGACTAAACTCACCTAAGGCCAGTGGTAGGACTGGGTCGTATTCGCCATGCACCATAAAAATCGGTACATCACGGTTGGCCTGAGAAACTTCCTCGGCAGTCTTCTGGTTAAGGGGTAAGAAACCCGATAGGCAGATTAAACCTGCTAAGCGTTCAGGGTAGCGTAACCCCGTCATCAGTGTCATGGCACAACCTTGGGAGAAGCCTGCTAAGAAGATTTTCTCGCTAGGGATGCCACGTTCATTCTCACGCTTAATCAAAGCCTCAATAGCTGCTTGCGATTCGCGTAAACCCGCTTCATCATCACGACGGTCAATACGACCTAGTTCGAGAATATCAAACCAACCGCGCATCGCCATGCCGTTATTAATTGTGATGGGGCGAATCGGAGCGTTCGGGAAAACAAAACGCACTCCAATATCTGCAGGTAATCTGAGTTCTGGCACAATTGGCACGAAATCATTGGCATCAGCACCTAAGCCGTGCATCCAAATAATTGAATATTGAACATTATCGCTGGTGGCGACTTCAACAGTATCTAACAATTCGCTCATGCTTTAATCCTGTGTCAGTATGAAAGGTTTTAAATATTGGAAGAGGGCGCGGTAGTTTTTACGTTGCGGCTCTTGGTCGGGGTTTAGGCTGGCATTTTGCGTCTGCTCTTTACGCGCGGCACGAATTAAGGCGCGTAGTTGCTGACCATCGACCTC
>CAZIKJ010000185.1:0-6256 GCA_964539685.1 uncultured Pelistega sp. | reverse complement strand
GAGTTTATTCGCATCATTAAAGAATCGCCAACGCCACCAGTTGCACGTCAAGAATTGATGCAACGCTCTTGGGATTCTTCATTGGTACGTGAGATGTTAATCCGTGCGGATGAAAGTAATGTTCTAGGTGGTAGCGTTGCTTACCGCCCAGAAGGTTTGCCTGCTCAATATGGTTTGCAGAGTGATGGTCTTTATCGCCTCAGTGATATTCAAGCGCAAGAAATTCTACAGATGCGTCTACAACGCTTGACTGGTCTGGAGCAAGATAAGGTTGTCAAAGAATACAAAGAAGTGATGGAAGAAATCGCTGATTTAATTGATATTTTGGCCCGTCCTGAGCGTATTACGACGATTATTTCTGATGAGTTGAATGCGATTAAGACCGAGTTCGCGGTGAACTCGAAAGATGCACGTCGATCAACCATTGAATTTAATGCAACTGAACTAGACACGGAAGATCTCATCACCCCAACCGATATGGTCGTGACCTTATCGAATAGTGGGTATGTGAAGAGTCAGCCACTTTCTGAATATCGCTCACAAAAGCGTGGCGGCCGCGGTAAACAAGCGACCACCATGAAAGAAGACGACTGGATCGACACCTTATTTATTGCTAATACGCATGATTATATGTTGTGTTTCTCTAATCATGGACGTGTCTATTGGTTGAAGGTCTGGGAAGTACCACAAGGTACACGTAACTCTCGCGGTCGTCCAATTGTTAACTTATTCAACTTGCAGGAAAGCGAACGTATTACGGTCATCTTGCCGGTGAAAGAGTTTGTTGAGGATCGCTATGTGTTTATGGCGACTTCTCAAGGTACCGTGAAGAAGACTCCGCTCTCTGATTTCTCGAATCCACGTAAAGCAGGTATTATTGCCGTGACCTTGGACGAAGATGACTTCCTCATTGGTGCCGATTTGACTGATGGTCATTGTGATGTGATGTTATTCTCTGATGCCGGTAAAGCGGTGCGCTTTGATGAGTCTGATGTTCGCTCTATGGGCCGTAACGCACGTGGTGTTAAGGGCATGACCTTAGACGAAGGCCAAGCAGTGATTTCTATGTTGGTCGCACGTGATGAAACCAAGAGTGTCTTGACAGGTACAGAGAATGGCTTCGGTAAGCGTACTGCCATTGCGGAGTATACACGTCACAGTCGTGGTACGAAGGGCATGATTGCCATTCAGACTAGTGACCGTAACGGTAAAGTTGTTGCTGCCGTTCTGGTTGAGCCTGATGACGAAATTATGCTTATCACCACGGGTGGCGTCTTAGTTCGTACTAAAATCGATCAAGTCCGTGAAATGGGCCGCGCCACTCAAGGCGTTACCTTAATTAAGGTAGATGAGGGCACGGTACTTTCGGGTATTCGTCGTGTGGTTGAGTCTGATGCTGATGAAGCGGATGAGGCTGAGCTTGATGAAGATGATAGTCTGGATGTCGATATACAGGACGAGTCTGATGATATGGATTCAGCTTCGGATAAGAGCGACGATACCGATGAGGGTGAGGCTGAGTAAGTAGCATCCAAAACTGTATAAAGATGAGGCTGAATAAGCCTCATCGTCGAATGTATCTGATTGGGCTAGTCTAGGCCCATTCAATTGGAAGTAGAATGATGGCAAATAAAGCGTTATGGAATTTCTCTGCGGGTCCCTCAAAATTACCCACTGAAGTATTGCAGCAAGCAGCTGCTGAAATGTTAGACTGGCATGGAAGCGGGATGTCCGTGATGGAAATGAGCCATCGCGGTCCTGAATTCACTCAAATTTGCGATGAAGCCGAAGAGGACTTACGTCGTTTGTTAAATATCTCCGATGATTATGCGGTCATGTTTATGCAGGGAGGGGCCACCGCTGAGAATGCAATTGTGCCCTTGAATCTTCTGCATACGCGTCCTGCGCAGCAAGCCGATTATGTGGTGACAGGTATTTGGTCTGCTAAGTCTTACAAAGAAGCGGCTCGTTATGGCCAAATTAATTTAGCCGCGAGTAATCAAACTGCACAAGAAATCCAAGGTCAGACGTATCAAGCAGGATGTTGGATGCCGCCTGTTGAGACCTGGCAAGTTAATCCAGAGGCTTCTTACTTACATATCTGTACGAATGAAACTATCGGTGGCTTCGAAATTGCCGAGCCTCCATCACCAGCCTTGCTCGGTGCACCTGAGGTACCACTCGCTTTGGATGTCTCCTCACATTTTCTCTCTCGCCCATTCGATGTGAATCGCGCTGGTCTTATCTATGCCGGTGCCCAGAAAAATGCGGGTCCAGCAGGGGTGACTGTAGTCATTGTGCGTCGTAACTTATTAGGAAAAGCCCAAGAAATTTGCCCAAGCGCATTCGATTACTTGAACGTGGCGAAAGAGCGTTCGCGTTTTAATACACCTCCGAGCTACAGTATTTATATCTGTGGCTTAGTGTTTAAGTGGTTATTAAAGCAAGGTGGTTTGACAGCCATGGAACAGGCTAATAAGGCTAAAGCAGAGACCTTATATGCGGCGCTCGATAAGAGTGGTTTTTACCATAATGGTATTCAAGCCGAATATCGTTCGCGCATGAATGTCCCATTTATTTTACATGATGAAAGTTTAAATGCGAAATTTTTAGAGGGTGCTGAACAGGCTGGTCTTGCTGCTTTGAAAGGGCATAAATCAGTTGGTGGTATGCGCGCTTCTATTTATAATGCGATGCCGATTGAAGGTGTTCACGCCTTGGTGGCTTATTTGAAAGAGTTTGAGCGCTTGCATGGATAAAGAGTTATTAGCTAAGTTATTACCCTTGCGTAATCGCATTGATGCGATTGATGAACAAATTTTACAACTGCTGAATCAACGTGCCCAAGCGGCAATTGAGGTTGGGGAAGTTAAGCATGAGTTTGGTCAGCAAGACAGTATTTTAAAGCCTGAGCGTGAGGCGCAAATTATTCGTCGCTTAGAGGAACTCAATGCGAAGCAAACCTTCCCTAAGGACGGTGTGCATGCGGTGTGGGCAGAAATAATTTCTGCTTGCCGTGGTCTTGAGCGTGGCTTAGTGGTGGCTTATTTAGGACCAGAGGGCTCATTTTCTGAACAGGCGGCCTTGGAGTTTTACGGCCATGCCGTACAAAAATTACCTTGTGTCTCTTTTGATGAGGTTTTTCGTGCGGTGGAGGCGGGACGTGCTGATGTTGGCATGGTACCTGTTGAGAACTCTACCGAGGGTGCCGTGAATCGTACTCAGGACTTACTCTTAAGCAGCACGCTTAAGGTACATGGTGAGCGCACGATTCCTATCCGCCACTCCTTATTGCACAAAACAGGTGATCTCAGCTCGGTTGATCGTATATACGGTCATCCCCAGGCCTTAGCACAGTGTTATCAATGGTTGAGTATTAATTATCCCCACTTAGAACGCGTACCAGCAGCGAGTAACTCTGAAGCGGCGCGTCTTGCTTCTTTGGATCCGAATGTGGCCGCAATTGCGGGTCTACCTGCTGCCTTGATTTATCGTCTTGAAGTGGTGGCCGAAGGCATTCAAGATGATGCGAATAACAAAACCCGCTTTTTAGCGATCGGTAAGATTGCTACGGCACGTAGTGGCCAAGATCAGACTAGCTTAATTTTTGCGGTACCAAACCGTGCGGGTGCGGTATTAGATATGATTACGCCTTTTGCGCGACATGGTGTGTCGATGACACGCTTTGAGTCGCGACCGGCACGCACAGGCCAGTGGGAATATTATTTCTATGTGGATATCTTAGGTCACATTGAGGAAGAGGCCGTCGCGCTTGCCTTAAAAGAGCTTGAAGACCAGTCCTCGTTTTTCAAAATTTTGGGTTCATACCCAATGCAGTAGCGTTAAAGGTAAGGTTATATTATGTCAATCGCAAAACAATATGCTGTTTCACCTGCCGTACAAGCGATGTCTGCTTATCAAGCAGGCAAGCCAATTGAAGATTTGGCGCGTGAGTTTGATTTGGATCCTAATAAGATTATTAAGCTTGCTTCGAACGAAAACCCCTTAGGCTATAGTGACAAAGTTCACAAAGCACTACATGGTTTTTTGGATGGTTCTGAGCGCCAAGCCCTAGGTCGCTATCCTGACGCCAATGGTTTCGCCTTAAAACAAGCTTTGAGTGAACACTATGGTGTGGCGAGCGATTGGATTACCTTAGGTAACGGCTCGAATGACTTATTGGAATTGGTGAGCCTGGCCTTATTGAATGAGCATACCTCTTGTGTTTATTCGCAGTATGCTTTTGTCGTCTATCGCTTATCAACGCAGGCACGCGGTGCGCGCCATATTCAAGTGCCCGCAAAGAACTATGGCCATGATTTGGATGCGATGTTTGAAGCGATTGCCGAAGATACCCGCTTAGTTTTTATTGCCAACCCTAATAATCCAACTGGTACATTCCATTCAGGACAAGCGATTGAGGATTTTGTTGCTCGTGTTTTCGAGAAGTATGGTCTGAATGTGACCGTTGTGCTTGATGAAGCATATAACGAATATTTAGATCCGGAGTTACGCTTTAATAGTGCAGCTTTAGTCGGCAAGTATCCTAATTTAGTGGTTTTAAGGACCTTCTCTAAGGCTTATGGTTTAGCAGCTATCCGTGTAGGCTTTGCGATTGCACGTCCAGCGCTCACTGACTTTTTCAATCGTGTGCGCCAGCCGTTCAATGTGAATTCGTTTGCTCAAGTGGCCGCGCAAGCAGCATTGCAAGATACCGAGTTTTTACAACGTACTTATGAATTAAATAAACAAGGTAAAGAGATGCTGAGTCAGGCATTCACTCAGCTTGGCTTGTCGTATGTGCCAAGTTATGGAAACTTTATCTTAGTGAAAATTCCTGATGCTTTGTTGGTGAATCAAGAGTTACTACGTAAAGGTGTCATCGTACGCCCTGTGGTAGGTGATGGTCTGCCAGATCATTTGCGTGTATCCATTGGTTTACCTCAGGAAAATCAACGCTTTATTGAAGCCTTAACCGAGGTATTGGAGCAGTGAGTTTAGGCGCAAGAAATTCTTCCCTACATATTCCCGTACTCGGTATTATCGGTGTTGGGCTGATTGGCGGCTCTTTTTCTTTAATTTTAAAAAATACGAAGAAAACTACCAAAGTCCTAGGTGTTGGTCGAGATCCGCAAAGCCTGTCTAAAGCACTTGAATTAGGTTTGATTGATGAGGTCGTTGAGCTTGAGCAGATGGCGCAAGAAGCCGATGTGATTGTGATTGCGACGCCAGTTCAGGCCTTAGCTAAGGTCTTAGAGCGGATGTTGCCGTATCTTCGCGAAAGTACGATTTTGACCGATGTCGGAAGTACCAAAACCGAAGTGATTCAGGTTGCGCGTGAGATTTTAGGTAAGCGGATTCAGCAGTTTGTGCCAGGTCACCCAATTGCCGGCTCGCATGCTTCAGGGCCAACAGCGGCACGCTTAGATTTGTTTTTGAATCGTAATGTTATCTTGACCCCACTGCCGGAAAACAATCCGGCTGATGTTGATTTGATTGTGCAAGCCTGGCGTGAATGTGGCGCACATGTGCAGTTATTAGACCGTGCTGAAAATCATGATGAGATTTTTGCGGCGGTTAGTCATTTCCCACACTTCTTAGCTTCTTGTTATATGTCCTTTATGGATAGCACAAGCACAGGGCGCCAAGCCTTAACCATGGGTGGGACAGGTTTTCGTGACTTTACGCGGATTGCTGCAGGCTCACCAGAAATGTGGCGTGATATTTTTATGAGCAATCGTGCCGCGATGCTCAATCAGTTAGCCGGTTTTAAGCAAGAGCTTGAGCGCACAACCCAGCTCTTGTCGGCGGGTGATGAACAACAAATTTATGAATGGTTAAAAGAGTCGGCCATTGCACGCCGCAACTGGAAGGAGAACGATTAAATGAGGCTGGAGTTTTTAGATCTTGCAAAAAGTCATCAGGCTCAAGGTGAAATAGTATTACCTGGCTCTAAGAGCATCTCCAATCGTGTTTTATTATTAGCTGCTTTAGCACGTGGTTCTTGTCTCATTTCAGGGCTTTTAGATTCGGATGATACACGTGTCATGCTAGCGGGCTTAGAAACACTAGGCGTACAGATTGATCGTGTGTCTGAAGATGCGGTACGAATTCATGGTGTGGCCGCTGATGCGCAGCAGGGCTTTCCTACAAAGCAAGCCGAAATTTTCCTTGGCAATGCAGGAACAGCTTTTCGTCCATTGACCGCGGCCTTGGCCTTGTTCGGTGGTGATTATCGTCTGCACGGTGTACCACG